>JAGGRU010000159.1 GCA_021159425.1 Sulfurovum sp. | reverse complement strand
ATACTGCAGTACATGCTGACGAATGGCTGGGGATAAAAGTGGGGACTGACTTGGCCCTTGTTCTGGCAATGACACATGTGGTTATTTCTGAAACACTCTACAATAAAAAGTTTGTCGAAGTTAATTTTGATGGATTTGAAGCATATAAAGATCATATTTTATCAAAAAAATATACGCCTCAATGGGCAGAAGAGATCACCGGCATTAAAGCCGATATCATTGTAAAAATAGCACGAGACTTTATGGCGAATGCTCCAAGATCTATCTATTATCAAGGGAGAAGGACAGCTTGGAGTTTACAAGATTTCCAACTCCGTCGTGCTCAAGCAATCTTTACGGCACTAGGTGGAGGAATTGATGTCAAAGGCGGCATTGTTTTTGGTAAAAAGCTTCCATTGGGAGAGCATGATATAAATGTCCCTATTTATGCCAATGCCAAGGGTAGAATAGAGAAAGACGTAGCTGCCATTGTCGGTGGAACCGGGAGTTGGATAGGATGGAGAAATAAAATTATTGAGGATAAGTCATCCTATCCCGTAAGAGTCATGTTTACTTATAAACAAAATCCGTTATTGAGTATTCCTAATGTTGCCAAAACAAGAAAATTATTTGAAAAAATGGATTTGGTTGTTACTATCGATACCATGCCTAACGATACAGTAATTATGAGTGATGTTATCTTGCCTGAATGTTCCTATCTTGAACGAGAAGACCCTGTGAAATCTTTTGGAGGTGTTGAGCCTTCAATTGCATTACGAAACAAAGTTATTGAGCCACTTTATGAGTCTAAACCACTTTTTGATATGCTGCAAGGTTTATCAAAAAAACTATCTAAACCACTTTGGGAGATAAGTAAAAAACATGATGAAGATGTTCAGGAAGAAATTAAAGAGAGAAGTGAAAAAGCGGTCTACAGTGAAGATGGTTTTGATCTAACGGATATGTTCACTCACTCACAAGAACATATAAACAGAGAAATGGTTGTCAGTGTTTATGGAGAAGATGCGTATAAGCAATTGAAAGAAAAAGGTGTATACTATCCAAATATGGATACATATTTTAAAAAAATCTCTGAGAATGAATACGAATATTATCCTGATAGTGCAAAATACTATACTGTCACAAAAGGTAAAGATTTTAACAGTGAAACTATCTACAGTGAAGCCTGTGTAGATGAAAAAGAGTTGGCTTCCATAGAATCAGACTTCAAGACACAATCCGGAAGAGTTGAGTGTAACTTGACTTATATGCTAAAAAAAGGTGTTGACCCTATGCCTACATGGAATGACCATCAATATACTAAAACAAAAAAAGGGAAGTTTAAATTTGTTACCGGAAGAAATGCACAATTTACACAAAATTCAACTTCCAATAATGCTATGTTGCTAGATTTGTCAAGAGAAAATTATATCTGGATCAATCAAGACCAGGCTGACGAGATGCAGATAAAATATGGTGATATGCTTGAGGTAAAAAGTAAAATTGGAAACGTTCATATCAAAGCCTACCCGACACATAAAATCATAAAAGACACACTCTTTTTTGTACATGGTTTTGGGGCGACCAGTGATGGATTAACCCTGGGATATAGAAATGGTGCCAGTGATAATATGATTATTGAAGATACCATAGAGCCTGTCTTTGGCAGTGCTGCAATGCACGAGACTCAAGTTGAAATAAGAAAGGTAAACGCATGAATTTCGCAATGGCGTTAGATTATCAAAACTGTATAAACTGTAAAGCATGTGAAGTAGCCTGCAAAGAGGAAAATGGTATTCAATTGGGTGCTGATAAACAAAGGATCTGGGTAGGGCAAAATGAAAGTTTTGTGTTTGGAAAACCTTTTGTAAATTTTAACCCCTCTCAGTGTAACCATTGTATAGATGCTCCTTGTGTCGATGTGTGTCCTACGCAAGCTAGTTATTTTGCTGATGGGGGTTTAGTGTTGACAGATAAAGATAAGTGTATTTTATGTAAAGGCTGTATGGAAGCCTGTCCCTATGATGCAAGATATGTAGACGATAAATATGTAGCTGTAGACAAGTGTACATTTTGTTATGATACTCGAATTTCACAGGGAGAAACAACAACGGCATGTCAAGCTACCTGTCCTACAAAGGTGAGGTTTTTTGGAGATATTGATGATGAAGATGGAGAGTTGGTTGCTCTTTTAAAGAGTAGAAAATTCTTTGTCTTAAAAGAGACTGAAGGGACTGTACCTAAATTGTTTTATCTCTTTCCTGAAGATGAAAATTTTGCTTTTGGTTCCATTGGTCATGATACTACCATTCATACTTGGGATAGCTATAAACCTATCATAGAGAAAGCAAAAGCAAAAAGGAGTCCTCAGTGGAAAAGTTTAACATAGCTGGAGTCGATATCAACAGAGTTTCAATGCGTGAACTTTTTTTCAATAAAACAATGCTCTTTGCGTATGTTCTATTGGCTTTTGGTGCACTTGGAATCTATGAGATCATACTTGAAAGATATTTTTTGTTGACGGCAAATGCTTTTGATGCAGGGCTGCACCCCGGGAGTCATGAAGTAGCACTTGCTATGAAAGAAGCTGTTTTTGGTCATGGTGGAGAGGTAAAAAGAGAATCCCCCTGGACACTCTATATCGCAAACTATATGTACATGATATATACAGGTAGCGGTATTATATTTTTAGTTGCCCTTGGGGAGCTTTTCAACGTAGAGATCATCAAAAAAACAGCGGCTGGATTTTTGACCTTTGGCTTATGCATGGTTTTTGCCGGACTGTTTACGATCGTGTTTGATCTTAATTTTCTAAACATGCTGGAGATGTTCACGACACCGAATATAACTGCAGGTATGTGGCTTATGTTGCCGCTCTACAGTATCTATATCCCTTTTGTGATGTTTGAAATATATTTACTTATCGCCAAGCAGGTAAAATGGATCAAAAGTATAGCATTTGTTATTTTATTACTTAGTATCGTCATTGATATAGCCGAGTATTACATCCAGGCAAAACTTTTTAATATGAACACGGCAAGACACCTATGGACAACATATCCTGCTTTACCTCTCTATTTTATAGTATCATCTTTCTTAGCTGCCAGCGGAGTTATGATTTTATACTCTTATGTGTCATACAAAAAGCAATTAGGTGACAGTTTTAGAGAACTGTTAATGGTTTTTAAAAAATTAACACTATTTTCTATTGTTGTGTTAGCAACTTATGAAGTAATAGCATTTTTATTTATAGACAAAAATTGGGCCAGTGTCATACTGTTTGGCGGATTTAACTATGAATTTTATATTTATGCACTATTGGCATTTGTATTGCCTTTTAGTTTGTTGATATATAGATTATTAAAAAAAGAGATAAATCATTTTTTTATAATTATGGCAGCTATATCAATAATCATAGGTACATTTATAGGAAGAATTATATTTGTTTATGGGGGTAATGCATATCCTTTGAGCGATAGGTTCGGATCCGGATTTGAGAAATATAGTGAATACGATGTAGTTAAAGAGTTTATACTTTTCTTCCCTCCATTATCAGAGATATATATAGTGGTAGGTTCAGTGGGTGTTAT
>JAGGRU010000374.1 GCA_021159425.1 Sulfurovum sp. | reverse complement strand
CATCCACACACTCAAGACAGTTGATACACTCTAACTGCATTCCTTTACGGATATCGATATGTGTAGGACATACAGTCACACAAGACTCACATGTCGTACACTCAGCACCTGGTTCAACAGCTAAAAGTTCTTTTGTCTTATCATATTTCTTTTCTCGCTCATACCCATGCCCCTGATAAATTTTACCACCACGAATAGGATCATATACCGCCTGGATCGTTTCATCATCATAAAGTACTGACTGTACACGACTGTAAGGACAGATATAGATACAGAAATCTTCCTTGATAAAGACAATGTCTGCAACAATAAATGCTGCTGTACCAAGAAGTATACCTACCAACATCATGTGCTCTGAAGGATTAGCCAAATATTTAAAGAAATCTTCAGGCGGTACAAAGAACCATAAAAAGTCTGCTGCTGCGACCAGTGCTAAAACAGACCAAAGCAGAATAGCAATGATCTTTTTAACCTGATTTTCAGCCTTTGACATATCCGGTTTTTTCTGCTTGTTTTTAATACGCTTATGCAGTCCTAAAAGTTTTGTCTCTATTCCATCTCTATAAATCACCCTAAAGATAGTCTGAGGACAGGCCCAACCACACCATGCTCTACCACCTACAGCCGTGACTGCAAAGATCCCTAAAAAGAGTAACATCAGCAAGAAAGGCATAAGATAAAGCTCTTGCATATCAAATGCAGTTCCTGCCAAATGCAGTTTCTTTTGATCAAAACTGAGTAGGAAAAGATGATTCCCTCCTATTGTGATCCACGGCATTACCAATGCGATAACTGTTGCAATTGCATAAGCCCAATACCGTTTAATACGATAGGGCACCCAATCCTTTAAATACTCTTTTGCCTGATTCTTTTTCGGTTTTGTCTCTTCTGTTACTGTTGCTTCCATTTTACGAAATCCTTTCTTTTTGTTCTTGCTCAAACGGACATACCAATATCGTATTGTCCACTCCGGCATTTTTTTGCGGCTGGTTGATCTCCATCCACGAGCCTTCTACCAATTCTCTTATTCCTCTTGACTCTATGTAATCTTTCAAAGAACTTCTACTTACACTTAATTCTCTTGCAATGGCGCTCACATTCATGCCCTCTTTTAGAAAAGAGATGATCTGTGGCTGATAGCTATCAAACTTTGAAGAAGAACGACTCCCTTTGGGACGTCCTATCTGATTTGACTTTGCTTTTTGTGCTTCACGAAGATCATTCAGCAGAGGAAATATTTCAACAATGGTAGTCTTTTTGTTAATGCGTGTTTTACTCTGAGCAATATAAAGATCAATTCTATGACTTAACATACAATTAATGATCTTGATCAACTCTTCTGCCCGATTACTCAATACAGAAAGGGTATCCACAATCAAAGAACTGCCTTCTTCAAGAGAGTGCATAAACTCTTCAAACTTTTTTCTATCTTCTATCAGATGATTTTTGCTTGAATACTCTACTACTTCTTTATCTATTTCCAGATCTTGAGCCAATGAAAATGAGAGAATATTACGCTGCTGTTCAGACATGTTGTTATTATCCGGCATCTGTCTTAAATAGGCATAGTTCATAATTCTCCTTTATCATTTCCGTCATCTTAAGATATTTGGTGTTAAAAATAACTTAAAATCATACTAAAATCGTCATTTATACTATTTTTACGTCACGTTTCCTTTATTTACGTCACTTTTTATGATAAAATACAAAAAACCCTGATTATTGTATAATTCGGGCTAATACCCAAATGAGGAAATCTTGTGAACTTAACACACTTAGACGAACAGAATAAACCAAAAATGGTTGATGTTTCAGATAAAGCCAATACAACACGTATTGCTACAGCATCAGGCATTATAGAAGTAGGTCAGCCCGCTTTTGATGCAGTTGTAGCAAACTCTGCAAAAAAAGGACCTGTCCTTCAAACGGCTGTTATTGCAGCCATACAGGGAACAAAGCAAACCTCTACACTCATACCTATGTGTCATCCACTTATGCTCACTTCGGTTAAAACCGACATAGAAGAGTTGCCCGATCTTCCGGGCTTTAAACTCACTGTGACTGCAAAACTGAACGGACAAACCGGTGTAGAGATGGAAGCACTTACAGGTGTGAGCGTAGGATTGCTAACTATATATGACATGCTTAAAGCCATCGACAAAGGTATGGTGATCAAAAATGTCCAACTTGAAAGAAAATCTGGAGGTAACAGCGGTGATTTTAGACGATAAAACTCAGGAAAAACCAAAAATAGAGTATCCGACCAACTGGGGATTTAAACTCATAGGGAGAGACAAAGATGCTCTTCTTGCATGCATTAAAGAGATCATGAAAATGGAGGGAGAAAAAGAACATCTCTGTTCACTTGGCAATGCTTCAAGAACAGGTAAGTTCCATAGCTACAATGCATCATGTAATGTAGAAACAGAAGAAGAGAGAAACAGGATCTTTAAATACTTTGAAGATCATGCTGATGTGGATATGGTGATCTAATCATTCGTATGATCCAGATTTAAATTTTGGTTTTTATACAAGAATCACCAAATTTAATTATTTATAAAGGTTATAAGTATTATTATTTGTACAAATGAATATTTAGCATTCTTAGAGTACTTGCTTTTATTGCATTAAAATTAAAAAAAGGCGTTACTGTGAAAATGAAGAAAATTATACCTTTTATATTACTAGCTGCCACAATATTATCTGCACAATCCGGAGATGAAGTTTTTACTAAAAATTGTGCCTCTTGTCATGCTACAATATTGGGAATAACAAATGATGGTGGATATGACAATAAATATATCACTCAAGCACCATATATTATAGAATTGGTAGCTAAACTCAAAGAAAAAACAGCCTCCAAAGAGGAGTTTGCACTATTTATTAGAGATTATATACAAAACCCAAACAAGAGAAAAAGTCTTTATGGAAAAAAAGCTATTAAAGAGTTTGGTCTTATGCCTTCTTTGGAAGATACAATGTCTGATGAAGAGATAACTTTATTGGTTGATTATCTTTATGAAGAAAGGTATAAAACACAGGAAATTATCCAAAAGCCCAAAGCAGTTGAAAAAATTGATCCAAGAGAAGCACTTTTTACTAAAAACTGTGCATCTTGTCATGCCACAGCCATTGGCATGAGGATAGTAGTTGAGGGTGAACATGAAATGATGTACGAGGCACCTTATGTAGGTAAGATTGTGCATACAATTAAAGTTGAAACTAAAACTAAAGAGGGTTTTATTACTTTTATTAAGGATTACATTAATGATCCGGATAAGAGAAAATCGCTCTATAGTAAAAGAGCTATTAAAGAGTTTGGTCTTATGCCTTCTTTAAAAGGTGCATTAAGTGATGATGAGTCAACACAATTGGCAGAGTATCTTTATGAAAAATACGGCAACAAATAGCAACTGCTTATGTATTCGCTTCTCATGAGCGACACTATCTAAGGAGGTCGGTATTACTAGATCCGCTCTCCTGAAATTAAAGGGAACCTCTAAAAATAGGTGATACTCACAACATCTCTAGCTTTTGTCTAGGCTAGGCACTCTTTTGAAGTCCTAGCCGTA
>JAGGRU010000281.1 GCA_021159425.1 Sulfurovum sp. | reverse complement strand
CAGTAGTAGAAACACCACCAAACTTCAAAGGTGACTCACAAGGTGGTAAAAAACCGGCAACACTTGATTCTGGTGCTGTGGTACAAGTACCATTCTTCATCCTTGAAGGGCAGAAAATTGTTGTGGATACAGTTGAGGGAAAATACTTGGAGAAAGCAAAATAGTATTTTTGGGATAGATAGAGCAATTCATGCTCTATCTATTTAGGGAAGAGATCTTTCTATCTAAAAACTCTTTCACAATCTTTTACAATGGCTCCAGGTACAGTAGCAATGGTCATAAATTCTGACATTTGTAAACGTGGGTACATGACTGAAATATAATATTTTGGATCCAATATCCTTGCTTTACCATCTTCTATGAGTATAGGGTAAGGAAGAAGTGCCGCATTGTTCGTACCTATTTTATCTATAAATTTGTTTGTTCTTTTTCTAAGTTTGATGCCAACCAGTGTTGAACCATTGTCAAGTTTTTGTATAAAGACAACCCTTTTATGCTTTTGAACTTTTTCTAACAAATTTTTACCTGATGCAACCGTGATCATATCTTGATAAAGAGGCATACCGTGCATGAACTGGTATTTAGGTAAGAGTTGGAATTTTAATTGATCTTTTGAATTTAAAAGTGTTTTAAAATTGGCTGTGATCTTTGCCAAAGTTTCTTTTGGTATTTTTTCATCAAATTCATCTTGCATAAAACCTTTAGCCATATAGAGTGGGTTTGTTATACTGATGTGATGGTCTTTTTTATTGACCAAAAGACGTAGAGAAGCAGAAAAACCCCGGTTTGATTTGCTTGCCATAGTGGTAAGATCTTTGTTGGTAAAAACAATAGAAGTTAGATCACCTTTTTTATTGACCGCTGCGACAGATAGAATGGTAAACCCGGCTTTTTCAAGTGTTGCTTTTGCTTCGTTTACATCAATATATTTAGCACGTATATATGCAGATATTCTACCGCTGACTACCTCCCCGATATGATCACTTGTGTTTTTTGCTTTCTTCGCCGGTGTATCTTTACTGTGATCTACATAATTGGGAGGTACACGTTTTGAAAACTTGATCGAACGTGAATTTGTATTACCACCATTTATTGTTTTTACTTGAACGGCTAATGGTATGTCTGTAGTAACTTTTGGTGGTTTAGGTATGATGATCTCTATAGTCTCACCACCATTTTCAATGATCTGTTTTTTCTCTTTAGGCTCTTCACTCTTTTGCACCTCTTTGGATGTTTCTTTTTCGGCAGGTGGCGTTATTTTTTCAACAGGAGGTGTTACTTTGCTTTCTGCTTTTTTAACAGTCGGAGCAGGTTTGGCTGCGGTACTTTTGTTAAGCAAGTCTTTCGCTCCGATCGATGTGAGTATTTCAGGTATTTCTCTGTCCAGTTTCTCTATCCATTCTAAATGTTTTTTCTCTGTTAATCCCAATGTAGCAGAGACATTATGCAGTGTTGGCATACCAATGATGAGTTTATTTGAGTCTTTTTCAATATACATATACATGGAACATGGAGCAAAAAGACCGGCTTCAGGACGACCATTGTCATAGTCGAATATTTCATAAGAGTAACCCAGGTGACATAAAGAATAAGACCAGAAAGCATCATAGTTCGAGAGCAGCTCTTCGGAATCATCCAAGTCATCTAAAAAGTTATGATACCCCGCAATCAAATACTCTTTTGCCATAAATGCCAGTGCAAATTTATTTTGGAATACATCTATAAAGTCGTCAATATCATCTGTTCTCTCAAAAGTATATTCAAATTTGAACATTCTATTTTTGGCAAGTGCTTTATAGGGCAAATAAGATTTTGTATATGTCAAGCCTTTGGCTTTCAGTGTTGCTTCAATGGCATCATCCAAAGGTTTAAATGTGGCTATATATTTCTCTCTTAACTCTTTGTCTTCAATACCCACCATATCTAAAGCAGCTTCAGGAACTATATGCCCGATATGTGTATTTTTTTCATCCAGTTTTTTATAGATCAGCATATTGAACGGAGCGAATCCACCTATACGAGGATCAATATTTAAAAGAGGTAAGTAAGCTCTGTCATTGACTGCATGCATAAAACTTAAAACATCAAGTTTTGTAGATCCATACTTGTGTTTGTATTCATCATTTACACGTTTATGAGGATTGTTTACATTAAATCCTAATTTTTTGATCTCAACATCTACAATCTCATTATAGGTTTTTTCTACATTTCCCTCCAGGGTATAGAAAACAGCAAGAGTCCCTTTAGGGGTGTCTGACTTTACTGTAACAGAAGTCACTGCTTTAGGTGCTTCTTTTTTTGGTAAACTTGCAAGAGTGAGAGGATTCACGTTAGGCATAGCCTTCATACCAAGTGCTGTTAAGATCTCAGGGATCTCTTTGTCAAGTTTATGTACAAGTCCCACTCTTTTTTCATCTGTGATGCCTAGCGTGTCTGACCAGTTCGCCAGTGTAGGCATACCAATGACCAGTGTATTCGTACCTTTTTTGATATACATATACATAGAACAAGGGGCAAAAAGTCCTGCTTCAGGATGTGCACCTTTGTTGTCAAACATATTGTACGAATACTCTAAATGACAAAGTGAATATGTCCAAAATGCATCATAATTTTTAAGGGTCTTTGGGGCATCGTCATTTGCTTCCATGAAATTATGGTAACCGGCAATAAGATACTCTTTCTCTATGAACGCATCTTCAAATTGCTCCTGAAAATCATCTATAAAATCATCAATATCATCAGGTCTTTCGAACTCCAATTCAAAGTTGATCATTCTCTTTTCAGGGAGCTTTTTGTACTGCATATAGCTTTTTGTTACTTTTGCACCATCCGCAGCCAGTTCTTTTCCCATCATTTCATCAAGAGGTTTGAATGCAGCAGTGAATTCTGCTCTTACTTTGGGATCTTCTATGCCTACCATGTCTAACATTGCTTCAGGCATAAGGTGTCCTACATGTGTATTCTTTTCATCCAGTTTTTTATGGATAAGCATATTGAACGGAGCAAAGGCTGCGATACGCGGATCAATGTTTAAAAGAGGAAGGATGTTTTCATCATTCACCACAGACATAAAGCTCAGTACATCTAAAGCAGTTGAACCATACTTCTCTTTATAATGGTCATTGACCCTTTTGTGTGGGTCTGTAATAGTAAAACCTATTGTTTTTAACTGTGTCTCTACAAGCGTATTGAATTTCTCTTGTATGTCTCCTTCAAGTTCATAGAAGACTGCGAGAGTTTCTTTGTTGGGTGCTGTTTGAGGGGAAGTAGCTAAAAGCAGAGAGGGGATAAAGAGCAATAGACTGCTCAATATTATTTTTTTAATTTTATGCATGGTCATCCTTTATTATATAGGATAGCATAAAGTTTATATGTGAAATAAATTAAAATTATGATTTTTGATCAGTAGAAATGAAAAGCTACCAAAAGTTACTGGTAGCTTTTCGAAAATAAAACGTAGAGTTATTTTTTTGCAGCTTCGTTATCGTCTGCAATCTCTTTAACAGATTTTCTAGTCTCTTTAGAAACAGTTTTAGTTGAATCATTTACATTATCAGAAACAGTTCTTGTTGTCTCATCCAAGTCAT
>JAGGRU010000385.1 GCA_021159425.1 Sulfurovum sp. | reverse complement strand
TAAAGGAGAACTCGATGGCTCAAAAGGCGATTAGAGAATATGACGCAAAGTCAATCTTGGCAAAGCACTGGGATAAGTATTTCCCAGACTTTACGTATGCATATGAAACTGTAATGGTTCAAAATGGAGCAGACTTAACAGAAGCTGCAAAAACACATGCATGGTTAAATGAAAAAACACTGGTTGCAAAGCCAGATATGCTTTTTGGTAAAAGAGGTAAAAATGGATTGGTACTTTTTAAAGATGCCAAGCCAGGTGATGTTTCTTTAGCGAAAGCAACTTCGTGGATCGATGAGAAATCAAGCGAAAAACAAGAAGTTTTCTTCTCATTTGATGGTGATACACCAACAGGTGAACCGTCAGTAGATATGCTGACTCACTTCTTGGTTGAGCCATTCATGCCTCATACGCAGGAAGAAGAGTATTATATCTCTGCTACCTGTGTTGGCGATAACGATATGCTTTACATGTCTGCTGAAGGTGGAATGGAAGTTGAAGAGGGTTGGGATGACAAAGTAACAGAAGTTGCTTTTGCTATTACTGATACGGAAGAGGAAATTGCTGAGAAGATCAGAGCCAACGTTCCTGCAGATGTTGCGGAAAAAGACAAAGATGCTTATGCTGAGTTTGCAATCGGCTTCTTTAGAGCATACAGAGAGTTGAATTTCGCATACCTTGAAATTAACCCGTTTGTTCTTCAAGGTAACACTGTTGAACTTCTTGATATGGTTGCAAAACTTGATGATACTGCCGGGTTCATGATGGTAGATGAGTGGGGCGATGTTGAATACCCAACTTCATTTGGTATGGAAGCGAAGTCTCCGGAAGTATTGGCTGTTGAAGAGGCAGATGCAAAAACAGGTGCTTCACTTAAATTGACACTGCTTAAACCTGAAGCCAGAATCTGGACAATGGTTGCCGGTGGTGGTGCATCAGTGGTTTATGCTGATACTATTGCTGATATGGCTGGTATTGAAGACCTTGCGAACTACGGTGAGTACTCAGGTGGACCAACAACAGGTGAGACTAAATTTTATGCTGAAACACTTTTTGACCTTATGACAAGAGAGAAAGATCCTTCAGGCAGAGGAAAAGTACTTATCATCGGTGGAGCGATCGCCAACTTTACAGATGTTGCAAAAACATTTACAGGTATTATTCAGGCATTTGAAGAGTACCAGGACAAACTCAAAGCAGTTGATGTGAAGATTTATGTAAGACGTGGTGGACCAAACTATGAAAAAGGTCTTAAAGATATTAAAGAAGCCGCAGATAGAATGGGCCTTTACATTGAAGTATATGGACCGGAAACACACGTAACAGATATTGTGCGTATGGCACTAGAGGGAGGTAAATAATGAATCAATTATATACAAAAAGCACACAAGCTATTTTTTGGAATAACAATAAAACAGCAATCCAGAGAATGTTGGATTATGACTATACGATCAAAAGAGAAACTCCATCAGTAGCTGCTATTGTAGCACCTACAAGCAATAACAAATTTGATAAATTCTTTTTTGGACCTGATGAAGTGATGATCCCACTTTATAAAACCACTGCTGAAGCAAAAGCAGCACAGCCACAAGCTGATGTTCTTTTGAACTTTGCATCATTCAGAACAGCCTATGATGTAACAATGGAAGCACTTAACATTGGTGGATTCTCATCTATGATGATCACTGCTGAAGGTATCCCTGAAAGATTGGCAAGAGGTATGAACGAATTTGCCAGAGAAAAAGGTGTAACTATTATTGGACCTGCTACTGTTGGGGCTATCACTCCAGGTGCATTTAAAGTTGCAAACATCGGTGGTACTATCGATAACATCATTAACTCTAAGCTTCACAGAGCAGGTTCATGTGGTCTTGTTACAAGATCAGGTGGTCTTTTCAATGAACTTTCTAATATCATCGCGATCAATGCAGATGGTATTGCAGAAGGTGTTGCGATCGGTGGAGACAGATTTGTTGGTTCAGTATTTATCGACAACCTTCTTAGAATGGAAGCAAACCCTGAAGTGAAGTATATGATCCTTCTTGGTGAAGTGGGTGGTACGGAAGAGTATAAAGTGATCGAAGCAGTGAAGTCTGGTCAGATCAAAAAACCTATTATTGCATGGTGTATCGGTACGATCGCCAAGTATTATGATTCAGGTGTTCAGTTTGGTCATGCAGGAGCATCTGCAAATGGTGAAATGGAAACGGCTGATTTCAAAAATGCTGCAATGGCTGAAGTAGGTATTCATGTACCGGCAACATTCAATGAGCTTCCAGGAAAGATCAAAGAGGTATTTGAATCTCTTAACATCGCTCCGATCCCAGAGCCAGAGATGAATGTTGTTCCTAAAGTGAGAAGATCTAAAGAATTTATCTGTACGATCTCTGATGACAGAGGTGAAGAGTGTACATACGCTGGATTCCCTATCTCTTCAGTTGCAACTCCAGATACCGGCAAAGGTATCGGTGATGTGATTGCATTACTATGGTTCAAAAAACAGTATCCGAAATGGGCAACAGAATTTATTGAAACTGTGATTAAAACAGTTGCAGACCATGGTCCTGCAGTATCTGGTGCACACAATGCAAAAGTAACTGCAAGAGCTGGTAAGTCAGTGGTTGAATCATTGGTGACAGGTCTTCTTACAATTGGTCCAAGATTCGGTGGTGCCATTGACGGTGCTGCGCAATACTTCAAATATGCGGATGATAACGATCTTGATCCAAAAGCATTCTTGAAGTATATGAAAGGTGAGGGTGTGCCAATTCCGGGAATCGGACACAGAATTAAATCATTGAAGAATCCGGACTTGAGAGTAACAGGTCTTATGAACTTTGCTGAAGAGCATTTCCCGGCTACTCCGTTACTTGACTATGCAAAAACAGTTGAAGCATTGACAACATCTAAGAAAGAGAATCTTATCCTTAACGTGGATGGTACTATTGGTATTCTTATGGTTGATATGTGGAGAGCCTTGGGTTACCCAGAAGATGAGATTGATGAGTTTATCGCGTCAGGTACACTTAACTCATTCTTCATCGTAGGTAGAACTATTGGATTCATCGGTCATGTACTTGATGAAAAACGTCTTGCTATGCCTATGTATAGACATCCAATGGATGATATCCTATACGACGTACAAAAAGCAGAAGAAATCTAAAAGTTTAGCTTCGGCACATCTCTGATCGAACGGCTTCGTTTCGTTCGGTCATGTACTGTACGTACACTCTCTCACTACACTCACACCGTTAGACCAAATATGCACCAAATCTAAACTTTTATTCCTTAAATAATTCACAGTAAATTAAAAAAACTATGAATTTATTTCTCTAAATATTTTTATTTCATAAGCTAAAATATAGTATTAAATTATATTACTTTCTTTTCATTATTCTTCAAATAAAGTCCTACTCGAGCCTAGAGTGGAATTGAATATTAATAAGGTTATTTTTAGTTATTTTACCTATATAATGTAAGTAAAAAAAGAATTTAAGTAAATTTACAAATTTAACCGAAAAACCCTTGACATCTAAAGACTTCGGTGCTATAATACGCGTCCAACAACACATGGACATCTAACAAGTGGTTAG
>JAGGRU010000384.1 GCA_021159425.1 Sulfurovum sp. | reverse complement strand
GAACCCATACAAAAAGCACTATTAAAGTTACCAACCGTTACAAATGATATTTGGATGATAGGAGATACCTGTATGGATATGCTTTCTGCAAAGCATGCAAATATCGGTAGCGTTGGTGTTACGTGTGGATATGGTAATCATGAAACACTGTCAAAGTGCAGTGATAACATTTATCAAAATGCACTTGAAGCAGTTGGATTCATAGCAAACAAATAGCATAGGCTTAAAAATATTATAATTTCAACATGCTTTAAGAGTGCTAGCATTACAATAAGCGTAATACAATAAATTTTTATAGGAGAAATTATGGTAGAAATTAGATGGCACAGTCGTGCTGGTCAAGGTGCTGTATCTGGTGCCAAAGGCTTGGGCGATGTTGTTGCGACAACAGGAAAAGAAGTGCAAGCCTTTGCACTTTATGGTTCTGCAAAAAGAGGGGCGGCACTTCGAGCATATAATAGAATTTCTGATGAGCAGATTTTTAACCATGCAAAATTCATGCACCCGGACTTTGTTTTGGTTATTGACCCGGCATTGGCATTTTCAGACAGTATTACTGAAAATGAAAAAGATGAAACTAAATACATCATTACTACTCACCTTAGTAAAGAGGAATTGATCGCAGGTATTCCTGAACTTCAAGGTAAAGAGGATAGAGTTTTTACACTTGATTGTGTTCAGATATCTTTAGATACAATTGGTAGATCAATGCCAAATTCACCTATGCTTGGTGCTTTTGTTAAGATGTCAGGTATGTTTGAGCTCGATTATTTCCTTGAAAATATGAAAAGAGTACTCAGTAAGTTTCCACAAAAAATTATTGATGCTAATATGGATGCAATTACCAGAGCATACAACGAAGTTAAGTAGAGAGGAGAAAGAATGCAAGATTTAAACTTATTGGCACAGGACAATAGAGGGCAGAGTCAACTTGAAAATGGTAGTGGGCTTGTCGGTTGGGACGTTGTAACACGGGGAAGTATTCTTACTTCGTTTGAGGGTGATGCGACAGAGATCGTAAATCAAAAATCAGAAGAGAGAATGTACTCTAACTACAACTCTTATACCGCTTCAGTCGCATCATGGCGTGTTGAGAAGCCGGTATTTAATATTGATGTATGTATTGACTGTCAAAATTGTTGGGTATGGTGTCCGGATACATCTATCCTCTCAAGAGATAAACAAATGTTAGGTATTGATTACGATCACTGTAAAGGGTGTGCAGTTTGTGCGGAAGTATGTCCTACAAACCCAAAATCACTCATTATGTTCAGTGAGCAGACAGCGCTTGATGAAGCACTTGCTTCATGGCCAGAGAAAAAGAAAAAAGAAGAGAAGTAAGGAACTGTAATGGCAGAAAAATATGATTTACAAGACAGAGAAGTTTGGGATGGTAACTTTGCCGCTTCTCAGGCACTAAGACAAGCACAGGTTGATGTTGTTGCTGCGTATCCTATTACGCCTTCAACACCTATTGTTGAGAACTACGGTTCATACGTTGCAAACGGCTATATAGATGGTGAGTTTGTTATGGTTGAATCTGAGCATGCTGCAATGTCAGGATGTATCGGTGCATCTGCGGCAGGTGGACGTGTTTCTACAGCAACATCTTCACAAGGTTTTGCTTTGATGGCAGAGGTTCTTTACCAGGCATCTGGTATGAGACTTCCAATCGTACTTAACGTAGTAAACAGAGCATTGGCTTCTCCGCTTAACGTACGTGGTGACCATGCAGATATGTATTTGGGACGTGACTCTGGCTGGATCCAAGTTGGTGCATTTAATGCACAAGAGGCATATGACCTTGCACTCTGTGCATTTAAGATTGGTGAAAACCATGATGTAAGACTCCCTGTGATGGTTCATCAGGATGGTTTTATTACTTCACACACAGCACAGAATGTTTATCCATTGACAGATGAAATTGCTTATAACTTTATAGGTGATTTCAAAGCAGTAGATGATATGCTTGATTTCTCTAGACCGGTAACGTATGGTGCACAGACTGAAGAAGACTGGCACTTTGAACATAAAGCAAAACAGCATAAAGCATTGATGGATTCTCGTCCTATCATAGATGAAGTATTTTCTGAGTTTGAAAAGCTTACAGGTAGAAAATACAACAGAGTTGAATCTTATAATATGGAAGATGCTGATGTGGCTATCGTAGCACTTGGTACAACTGTTGAGACTGCAAGAGTAGCAGCGGAACAACTTAGAAAAGACGAAGGTATCAAAGCAGGTGTTGTAGCTATCAGATGTTTCAGACCTTTCCCTTTTGATGAAGTAAGAAATGCATTGGAAAATACAAAATGTGTTGCTGTAACAGATCGTTCAAGTCCTGGTGGAGCTATGGGTGCATTCTATAATGAAGTATCTGCTGCACTTTATACGACAGCAAACAGACCATTGGTAACAAACTTCATCTATGGTCTTGGTGGACGTGACTTCTCAATAGAGGAAGCAAAAAGAATCTTTACAGAGCAGCAGGCACATGCAGATGCTGGTCATATTACAACAGATATCCAACAGTTCTCTGGACTTAGAGGTCCGCACCTTGGATTCTTTCAGACAAAAAGGGGTTAATAGATGGCAATTACATCAATAAAAAACTTAAAAGAGTTTTCAACAAACAATGACAGATTTGAGGGTGCACACACTCTCTGTCCCGGATGTGCTCACTCTATGATCGTTAGAGAGCTTATGAACTGTACAGATGATAATCTTGTAATTTCATCAAACACAGGTTGTCTTGAAGTATCTACAGCAGTATATCCATTTACATCATGGGATACATCTTGGATCCATATTGGGTTTGAAAATGCTGCAACAGCGGTTACCGGTGCGGAAGCAATGCATAAAGCCAGAAAAAGAAAAGGTTCACTTAAAGATAATGATGCTCCAGTTAAATTTGTTGCATTTGGTGGTGACGGTTCTACTTTTGATATCGGTTTCCAATGGCTCTCAGGTGCTATGGAAAGAGGTCATGACTTCACATATATCTGTTTAGATAACGAAAACTATGCAAATACAGGTGGACAAAGATCTTCAGCAACACCTATTGGTGCAACGACATCAACTGCGCAAGCAGGTACACACTCTTACGGTAAGAAAGAGAAGAAAAAAGATATCGTTTCTATTATGGCTGCACATGGTTCACCTTATGTTGCACAGTTGGCTCCAAACAAGTGGAAGTCAATGGCAAAAGGTTTCCAAAAAGCATTAGAGATCGAAGGTCCATGTTTCATTAACACGGTTTCTCCGTGTACAACAGAGTGGCGTTTTGATCCCAAAGATACGATCCATATTACTGATCTTGCAACAGACACGCTGATGTTCCCGATCTATGAGATCATTGATTCTCACGAGTTGAACATTCTTTACAGACCAAAAAACCTTCTTAAAGTAGAAGATTACCTTGGTGCTCAAGGACGTTATAAGCACTTGTTTAAGCCTGAGAATAAACATGTTATTGAGCAAATTCAAGGTGATATTGATAAGAACTGGGAGATGCTACAACGCCGTGAAGAAGCACGCATCTAAAAGTTCAGCTTCGGCACATCTTTCACTTTGACTGCAGAAGTTTTTCTGCAGTCACCTACT
>JAGGRU010000408.1 GCA_021159425.1 Sulfurovum sp. | reverse complement strand
AAAGTCAGAATGCTTTTGAAAAGAAGTTTTACTTCATTGCAGCAATGTGATCTGCCATTGCTTTAATAGCAGCATCATCCATAGTAGCTACTTGACCTTTCATAACAGCACCCATACCGTGTTGGTTAAGTGTTCCTGCTTTGTAACCGTTAAGTTGCTCAACAGTTTTTGCAGCATCTTGACCTGTAATGATTGCAGATTTACCAAGAGCAGCTTTTTCAGCGTTTGCACCATGACAAGCAGCACATTTAGCGAAGTCAGCTGCAGCATCAGCCATAAGTAGTGTAGAACCTGCAAATAACATTGCGATTGCGATTTTTTTCATTTTTCTTCCTTTGAATAGTGTTTGTTTTTATTGATGAAGAACTGAATTTATCATCAATTACTCTAATGAAGTGGTATAATAGTGTTCTATAGCTTAATATTATATTAAATTACAACTAAACAATTTTCTACGCTAGCTAAAAAGAGATCTTAACAATAAAATATAAAATGGGAAAATATGTAGGGGGTTTCAAAAGCAAAAAGACAGAAAGTCAGAATGCTTTTGAAAAGAAGTTTTACTTCATTGCAGCAATGTGATCTGCAACTGCTTTAATAGCAGCATCATCCATAGTAGCTACTTGACCTTTCATAAGACCACCCATACCGTGTTGGTTAAGTGTTCCAGCTTTATAACCGTTAAGTTGCTCAACAGTTTTTGCAGCATCTTGACCTGTAATAATTGCAGATTTTCCAAGAGCAGCTTTTTCACCGTTTGCACCATGACAACCAGCACATTTAGCGTATGCAGCAGCACCGTCAGCCATAAGTAGTGTAGAACCTGCAAATAACATTGCGATTGCGATTTTTTTCATTTTTCTTCCTTAGAATAAATTTTACTTATTATCATAAGATAACAAGTTTATAAAAAGATACTAACGTATCATATGTGGTTAGCACAACATAGCAAAGCTATATTGCACTACAACTTAACAAGAAGGTACGTTACCTGAATCAGATGCAAACTCATATGCAAAATCATATATATCATTTACATATTTATCTTTCACTTTAACACCTGGGCAGATTTTTGCAGCTTCAGCGGCAAACTGTCCAGCACCTTTGATTTTTTCCCACTCACCTTGAGTGTGTTTAGTAGCAAACTTAGCACCAGAGAAACCACATGCAGATTTCATTTTTTTCATATAAAGTTTTTTACCTTTATTCGCATCTGCAGAAGCAGTTGTTGAAAGTACAGCAAGTCCAAGTAAAGCAGCAACTGCAATTTTAGTCGTTTTAGTCATATAACATCCTTTTAAATTTTAAGATGGTGAATCATAACATAGAATTGTGAATAGATTGTGAATAATAGAGAAAAGAAAGAAGCAGATACATTAAAACTGCTTCAAGAAGTTACACTTATTTTTAATATAACTATTTCAGTTTATCAAAAACTTTAAATTTTTCCCAATATATATCTATTGCCTCATTTAACTCTTTTTTGCTTAAATTACTTTCATTCTTGATGCCATAACTGTCTATAAACAGATCAGACATTACCGTCATACTCTTAGAAGGATATTGTAAATAATATTTAAGTACCGCTTTAACATTTTTCTCTCCACTGTAGAGAGACAAATAAGACATAAACATTTGATCTAAAGAGGTAGGCAGTTCTTTATGGCACGGTACACATTTACGCTCATATATATCTTGAGACATAAGACTTAAAGTCAACATGAAAAACAGAACTGTTTTTTTCACCATCTTAGTACCACCGTTGTTCCCTCACCTTCTTTGGATTCTACTTCTATTTGCATATTGTACTCATCAATGATCTTTTTTACTATACTCAAACCTATACCAAAACCACCTTCACTCTGATTAAAACGCATATAACGATCGAACATAAACGGTATTTTTTCTTCAGAAATTCCTATACCGCTGTCTTTGATCTTTAGTAAATTTTCATTAAGAGTGATTTCAATTTTGCCGCCACGTTTATTGTATTTGATCGCATTTGAAATAATATTATCTATGATCCTGCTCAACTTGCGTCTATCCATAAATATCGTAGCATGTTCCAAAGAGAGAATAAAAGTAATATTTTTAGATTTTGCCAAAATATCAAAATACTCTACCCTGTTCTCTATCATAGGCTTGAGTGCTATATCTTCATCTTCATTCTCTTTTTCCTGTTCAAGTGTCAGATACGTCAGATCCTTATAAAGCGTAGAAACCGTTTTTGCCGCAATATTGATACGTGTTAGTTTTTTCCTGTTTTTTTCCACCATTACATCTGTATCCATCATCTCTATATTTGCAAGTATCGCAGAGAGTGGTGTATTGAGTTCATGTGTTGTATCTTTAATGAACCTGTCAAGTAATATAATAGAGTCACGCATCGGTTTTAAAAACAGTTTTGCCAAATAGAGACCAAAAACAATGAAAATTAAAAATGCAAGTAGTCCATACCCTATGATACTTTTCCAAATCTCTTCACGCCAGATGCCATCATTTTTTATTTCCAAAATAAGATATTTTGCTCCCAAAAAGTATTCATCTAAACTTTTTACAAAATGTATATGGTTTGTACCAATATAAATTTCTTCATCAAAACGTATATTTACCTCTTCCAAAAGAGAAAATATTTTTCTAAGGTCTATATCATATATGGCAGAGGTAAATCTCGGATCTCTGGGATATGTTCGTCTTTCATCAAAATAATGGTGTAAAACCTTAAGTCTTTTAGTTTGTATATAAGCATACTTGGTAAGTATGGCACGTTGCTCCGCAAGCATTAATTTCTCTTGCGTTTCATAGTAGAACAGTGAGGACAATGCGATCACAATAGTGATCATAGTTACATAAAGTGTTAAAAATCTAAGAAGGGATTTTTTCTCACTTTTCAGTACTAAATTTGTAGCCTTGTTTTTTAATACTAACAATTCTTTCCTTACCTATGATTTTGCGAAGGTTCTTAATGTATGTACGAAGTGCTGTATCACTGGGTTCTTCATCATAATCCCATAAAAACTTATAAATACGGTCATGCGAGATGACCTCTCCATCTGTTTTCATAAAAAGTTTTAAAAGTCTTGATTCTTTATTGCCGAGAGATATACTTTTACCCTCAATGACAAGCTCATTATTTCTTATATCATATGCTATATTTTCAGAGATCTGCATTAACTCTTTGGCGTTGTGGAAAAAGTCTCTTTTGAGCAGTGTCTCTACACGTATCTGCAACTCTTTCAATGCAAAAGGCTTACGTATATAATCATCACAACCACTCTTGAAACCTTTTTCCAGATCATCAACAGAATCCATAGAAGTGATGTAAATTGCAGGTGCGACTATGCCCTCTTCTCTACTCTCTTTAAGCAGTGTAAGACCATCTATGCCAGGCACATTGATGTCTAAGAGAAGAAGATCATATTTACTCTCATAAAGTTTCTCCTGTGCTTCATAACCATCATAAACAGAGACCACATCATATCCCTGCTCTTCAAGAAATTCTGTTACCGTTTCATTGAGGTTTGCATCATCTTCCAGAAGTAAGATTTTAGACAAACTGTTTTACCCAGCTTTGAAGGCGACCTACAGACAATGCACCGGAAAGTCTCTCAACCTCTTTACCGTTTTTGAACATAATAA
>JAGGRU010000326.1 GCA_021159425.1 Sulfurovum sp. | reverse complement strand
TTTTCAACCATCAAATCAAAAACTGAAGTAAATTCAATACAAAAATCAAAATAAACCCAACTTTATACACCATCATCTCATTTCTTTGTATAAATGACAGATTTTTATCAAAATAAGGTTTGACTTTAACTGGATTATTCATCTCATAGAGCATCTCTGAGTAGTTATGATAACGTTTATTTGTATCTGTCTCAACTGCACGTAGAATGATACTCTCCAGCCAATCCGGTATTTTAGCATTATATTTGGTAGGGTGTTTAGGATTTTTATCAAAAGAAGGATTCTGAAAAGGTTCTATCTCACCAAAAGGGAATTTCTTAGTAAGTGCTTCATAGAGTGTGACACCTATGGCATACACTTCTGTCTGCTCAGTGATGGGTGCTTGTGTAAAACGTTCCGGTGCAAGGTAAGAAGGTGTTCCTGCACGTGTTACATCAGAATACGCTTCTGTAATACTTCCAAAATCTACCATCTTAAAGACCAGCTTCTCTTTACGTTTGGTAATGATGATATTTTCAGGTTTTATATCTCCATGCACCAGATCCAGTTTTGTCAGGAACTGTGACATATTCAGCAAAAAAGTTGCCAACTCTATGCCCATGTCTACTGAGAGTGGTTTTTTTACTGTGAATTCTTTAAGAGAATCTCCCGTAATAAAACTCATAATATAATAACGATGTGTTCTTTTCTTAGGAACCACCGCCTTGGGAAAAAATCCTGCTTTAAGCCTTTTCGCCATCCAGACTTCTTTGACAAAGATATCAAGCATTGCTTCATCATCTTTAGCTTCAGCTAAAGCAAACTTAATCACATACTTTACCCCTTTGTTCTCGCAAAGCCAGGTACGGTTATTCTGTATAAGAGGTTTGATCAGTCTATAGCCATCTATGACCTCATCTACTTTATATTTTTCCTGGATGATCAGATCACTCTGTTTGAGTTTCAGTCTTAGATCAAGTTCTTTTATCTCTATGACTACTGCTGTGGTATCGTCAGGGAGATTATCATTATGAAATTTAGAGGCTTTTTTGACTAAAAATGATGCACCTATTTTCAGACCATCAGCAAGTTCATTTTGTGTAAGTTCATTATAAAGTCCGTCACTGCATAGAAGTATCTTATCTCCTGCTTGAAGATTGTTTTCAAAATAATATGGCGCTACACTCTCTTCTAAACCCATAGCAGCAGTGAGAACATTTTCCATACCCTCTTCATCCATGGCATGATCATCAGAGAGTTGTGCAAATTGTCCATTTCTAGCCAAGTATATACGGCTATCTCCTACATTTGCACCATAGAGTCTGTCACCTTCTATCACTACTATGGTAAGTGTAGTGACCAATTCTTCACGCTCATAGTCTTCCATAGACTCTAAGTAAAGGATCCTGTTGATATTTTCGATGAAATGCTTAATGGACTTTTCCATACTCCAAGACTTAGGTCTGTTCTTCAGTGAATGTACCAAAAAATTAGAGGTTCTTTTAGCAGCCTCAGCCCCTTGGCTCGCAGACCCTACCCCATCACAAACCACAGCCACAGTAATGTTCTCCATCACTTTCACTTCAAAAAAGTCATCTCCTTTGAGTTGGGTACCTTTAGCTAATGTGAAGCCTGATGTTTCGATGTTTTGTTTTGACATGGAGTGCCTTTGTGCGTATTCTTCTTATATGATAAGGATTATGACATAATTTAAAACAATATACGATGGTCGGTAAACCGACCCTACACAAATCCAGTAGGGTCGATTGCCCAACGGAAATACCCTTGGGGTGCATCGACCATTCAATATATTAAATCATGCCACCAGAGTTAACACCCCACGTAGTTCTCCATCTGGTCTTAACCATACTAAGACCGATAAGAGCAACCACAACAACCGCTGCAAAGATCATAAACCCTGCTGCATATCCGTCAAATGCACCTTTTGACCACCCTAAAGTTTTGATAAGTGCTGTACCACCAAGTCCACCTGCACATCCTACAAGTCCTGTCATGATACCGATATCTTTACCAAATCTTTGAGGTACCAGTTGGAATACTGAACCATTTGCCATACCAAGGTTAGCCATGATGAGGAAAAGTACTAAGATCGCTATAAAGAAAGGTAACTCAACCAGTGCAGTCAATGCTACAAGTACAAAAACCATACCATAAAAGAAATAAAGTGCTTTTACTCCACCGATCTTATCGGCAATACTACCACCAAATGGTCTTAAAACTGCTCCTGCAAAAATACACAGTGCTCCAAAATAACCTGCGATTACTTTTACGTTACTTTCATCAAGTACGTCTATTCCAAATACTTCCATATCAACAGAGTATGTGTTCATAAGATAGACTTTCATATAACCTGCAAACCCTACAAATCCACCAAACGAAATAGCATAAAAGAGTGAGAACCACCATGTATCTTTATCTTTAAGTAGTTTTCCATAATCTTTTAGTTTTTTAGGTCTTGCTTTATATACAGATGCCGGTGCATCTTGAGCAATGAAAGCGTATGCTATGAAAGTTACTATTGCCATAATAGCACCGACTAAAAATACGACTTCCCATCCCCATAACTCTGCAATCTTTGGAGCAAATATAAAGTCAATAACCACACCAATGTTACCCGCCCCTGCGATACCCATAACGATACCTTGAGATTTTGGCGGATACCATTGACCTGCTTGTGGAAGAGCAACAGCAAATGAAGCTCCCGCAAATCCAAGACCAAGAGCAACAATAAGAAGTTGGTTGTAAGTGATCGTATCACCCATGATATATGCACTTAACAATGCAACGATAACAATAAGTTGAGAGACAAGAGCTGTTTTTTTAGCTCCAAATTTATCTACACCGAAACCAAGTACAATTCTTAAAATAGCACCAGATAAAATAGGAAGTGAAAGCAGTGTTGCTTTTTCTCCTGCTGTCATAATGTGACCTGCAAGTGCCAAAGCTTCAGCGATCTCTGTACTTAGTGGTCCAAGCATTGTCCACACCATAAAACTCATATCGAAATATAAAAAAGCCATGAATAACGTTGGTGTGTGTCCCTGCCCTTTTAATGCTTTAAATCCTGCCATCTTTTTTCCTTCTAAATATATGTTATGCGAAGTATACAATAGAATGATACACACAATAACTAGTCTTATGATTAAATTTTAATCAATCACTATAGAGCCTGCACATCAGTATATATAGTATATATTCATTGTATACAAAAAACTAATTGATTAAAATTTAATCACAATACACTTCTTATCATCTAATTACTCAGTTATAATAAAAACAACACTATCCACGGAGAAACATATCAAATGGAAGCATTACAAAAAGCCTTAGAAGCAAGATCTAAAAAAGTCAATAAAGTAGAAATAACAAAAGCAAGTAAAGACTCTATGGATGTATATGATCAGTTAGAAGAAATCGCTGCAGCAGGCTATGAGAACTTAAGCAAAGAGGACAGTACATACTTTTTAAAATGTTTTGGTCTTTTTGACAAGGGTGAAGACTTCATGCTTAGAGTTCGTGTTCCTGTAGGACAACTTACAAACGAACAAGCTCTATGCATAGGAGAAGTGGCACAAAAGTACGCCAATGACTACATAGATATTACAACACGTATGCAGATAGTATTACGATATATCAAAAT
>JAGGRU010000393.1 GCA_021159425.1 Sulfurovum sp. | reverse complement strand
TAGCAAGAGCAGAGATACATACAGATACGGTCTTTCGTATAGAGTATCCTGCTGATATAGAAATATTATATCAGGATGAGGATATTATTGCTATCAATAAACCGGCTCAGGTGGATTCTTATGATATACAAGATGCCATAGATGGTGCAGAGCTTTTGCACAGACTTGACAGAGATACGTCGGGTGTTCTTCTTCTTGGAAAAAATAGAGCGTTCATTGAACGTGCCATTAAAGAGTTTAAAAACCGTAAAGTTGAAAAACATTATGTGGCATGGGTAGAGGGTGTGATTTATGAAAAAGTAGAAATTGATGAGCCTATTTTTACCATAAAAAAAGGGAAAGCTTTTTCTATGATCGACCCGGTACGAGGTAAAAAAGCACATACCGTAGTCAAACCGGAAGAAATTCAGGGTAAAAAGTCCAAAGTGCATATAGAGATCACTACAGGAAGAACACACCAAATTCGTGTACACCTTGCAAGCATAGGACACCCTATAGTAGGTGATGAGCAGTATGGCAGCCGTACACAGGCAAAACGTGTATTGTTACACTCTTTAAAAATGAAAATTCTTGATTATGAATTCAATGCCAAAGAGCCTAAAGAGATCGCTCAATATAAGTAGAAAAGGAAGAATAGATTAAACGTATATCTTACAGTATTAACCTGCTTGCAAGTCTAGTGACCATGATGGTAGGTATCTTAAATATGGATACTTTTGCCTTAGGTGCCATTGGATTTCTTGTCTGGGCTATCTCTCCCTATCTGTTTGCTGTATTCATGACACAACGCAGTACTCAACATGTAGCAATTCTAATAGTCACTGGAGTTTCATTTATCCTGGCTATAGGTGGTGTTTTTCTGCTTATTGATGCGATGTATATTCACCAGGATGCACAAAGTGCATTGGTTTTTGTTGTGATACCGATGTATCAATGGATCATACTTCTTATCACAGCATTGCCTGTTTATTTTATGAATAAAAAATAATTTTAGTGGAACAATAAGTTTCACTTATTTCAGTACTTAAATTTATCTACTAATCGCTTTAAGAGCAGCCACCAAGTACCTTGGATTGTGTGCAGAGTCGTACATCGGATGTACTTCTTTATCTGTATCGAACAATCCATAGACTGCCATCTGAGCTGTACGTACAGAATACTCAACAGTAAAGACACAGTCTTTAGGTGCTTCGGCGAACTGACCTAAAAAGGCAAAGTTTGTGGCATCTTTTACAATGACTTCGGGTCTGTCACCTAAAGTACGTGGCATAAACAGAGAGTCTACGAATGGCATGGAAACAGGAATACAGTTTATTTTTCCTGACTCGGTTACAGGTTTCATAAGGTCTTGAATTTTCAAATGATAATACAACTCTTCGAGTATCTCTGCGCCTGTACACTCTGACATCTTTTTCTTGACAAAGTTTCCTTCTCTGTCCGGGTAGAGTCCATAACCCCAAAAGATTTTCACATCTTTAGGTTGGTTTGGAAAGTGGGGCTGACGGGCAATAACAATGGACATGAACCAGTTTGAATCTATCATAGTGACAAGACCACCTGTGCCGTCTACATTACCGGAGAAGTTTTCCATATAGTCCTGAAAAGTACTGTCTTTCATAGTGGCAGTAAAAGAGTTCCATTTCTGTAAGTCTATGTTATCACAAAAGACAGATGGGTTTCCAAATACAGGGTCTTTTTTTGCTAGTGTTTTCCAAAGTTGCCAAGAACCGGACTCTGCCACACCTTTAAGTTCTGCTGCTTTGTTCCATGTACCATTGTCTGTACTTTCAGTCAGAGAACCATTGGTGATAAAGACATAATCTTCATTTTTCAAGGGAATAGAGCTACCATCTTTAAGTTGGATGGCAGTAGCTCTTTTAGAAGTATCAGAGAGGTCAAACTCTATGTCCACCACTTCTGTAGACATTTGGAAAATCACACCTTTTTCTTCAAGGTATTTTTTCATAGGTCTTACCACTGAGTCGTATTGGTTGTACTTGGTACGCATCACGCCACCGAGTTCATACAGCCCATCTACCAAGTGGATAAAGCGTTTCATATAGCGTCTCATTTCAGCCAAAGAGGACCATTTTTGGAAAGCAAACATAGAGGTCCAAATGTACCAAAAGTTTGTTTCAAAGAAATCTGCATCAAACCAGTCTTCTATTTTATCATTGCCTAAAGACGCTTCTGAGACAAAAGTGAGTTTCAAAAAGTCTGCTTCCTGTTTTAATGAGAGACCATAAGAGGAGACATCCAGTTTTTTACCCTCTTTGAGCAATCTTGCCTGCCCTTTTGAAACAAAACGTTCATTAAATTCATACGATTCATCACGTACAGAAACCTCCGGGTCTTCGAGTGAAGGGATGTGCGAAAGCAATTCCCAGTAACACTCATAATGCATCTCATGCATCCGACCGCCACGCACCACAAACCCTTTCTCAGGGTCTCCGGCACCATCCAAGGCACCACCGGCGATATGGTCTTTTTCCAGTATAATGATATTTTCAGCCAATACGTTGGTATCTTTTTCAAGATAGACAGCAGAAGCAAGCGAAGCAATTCCGCTTCCTATAAGATAGACTTTTGCATTTTTTTGATCTTCTTTTTTCATGAGAGTTCCTTAGAGTATATACTTTAATTAAAGTATACCTATAAAAAGTCTGTAAAATGCGACATTTTAAAAGTGTAGACTAAAAATGTCGCATTTTGCAGACATTGTAGAGATATACTTTATGATATATTATACGAAGGAGAAAAGATGATAAGAGGTCTTATTGGAACGGCGTTGACCGTAGTTGTTATTGTTGTGGTACTTAGATTGTTAGGGGTACTGTAAGGTGAGTATGAAAAAATTATTAAAATGGATCGGTATTGCCATGCTATTTGCTGCAACAGGTCAACTTATCGCAGCAGAGAGTTACGGTAAAGCAGAAGATCCGCTTGTGGCTGAAGTATTGGGAATGGAGATCAGAACAAAAGATGTGAGTCTCATGCAGGCTGCGATTGGTCAAAAGCTTTTAGAAAAATATGCAAAAGAGCATAAAATAGAAGTTCTGCAAAAAGATATTGATCTGTATATTGCCGACATAGATGCATTTATGGCAAAAGATCGTAAGAGAAGAGAGGCTGAAATGCTGGAGACACAAGAGAAACTCAAGTCAGGGTCACTCTCTGATGAAGAGAAAAAGAATCTTCAGTCAAATCTTAATGTTCTGGAAAGTCTTGAGGAAATGGAAGTTCAGGAAGATAAAGAGAATGCAAAGAATCCTGAAGGTGCTCTCAAAGACAAGCAAACTGTAGCCAAAACATTTGTAAAACAAGAGTTGATCAATAAAGCACTCTATAAACAATATGGTGGTCGCATTATTGCTCAGCAAATGGGAGCAGAACCTTATGACGCAATGCATAAATTCCTAAAAGAAGAAGAGAAGAACGGATCATTTAAGATCATCGATAAAAGTTTTGAAGCACCTTTCTGGAGCTATTATGCCGATGAGAGTAAACACTCTTTTTATAAAAAAGGGAGCAAAGAGGAAAAAGAGGTTTTAGATAAATTTTTTAAGTGAGAATAATATTTAAAAAGAGATAATTAAAATAGAAAATATCATATTTTTTTTGAAATTTTACTATTCGTTAGA
>JAGGRU010000036.1 GCA_021159425.1 Sulfurovum sp. | reverse complement strand
TTTCAATAAATTCATTTTTTGGGTACTTGCTCACATACTTTACGCCAGTATCACGATGCATGCCATATTTGTTTTGTTTCTGTACCTTTTTGGCACCAATATACCATGATTTGAACATTTTTAAACGGGTGTCATCAGGCATGTATGAAAGAAAGTTTGCTTCACCTTCCATACGTAGAAAATCCATGTATCGTCTTACATTGGTCTGATGAGAAACATTACCATAGACATCATACCCAGCTACAAGAGAGTAGTAGATTCGTTCCAACTGAGGGTAGTCAATGACCCACATAGTACGTGGAAGCTCACCTATGACCCCGCGGTGTACAGAGGCGGAGTCGTAATGACGGTAGATGGTCAAAAGAGGAGAGTCTTTGGTGGTATTACCTTTCCAAATGCCTTCAAGTCCGAGACCTTTTGGGTAGATAGAGTCGTAGAGGTTCTGTTTTGCATCAAAATACCGGGCATATTTTTTTCTGTATCTATCTGAAAAAGTTTCAAGAAGTGCCATGGTGGTAGTTTCAATAGGCATCTCAAGGTTTTCTGCCTGTTGCAAGAGAAATTCAGGTGCCTGGACCGAGAGATCGTGTTTAGGATCCTGGAACATTACCCAGAAATGATCATGTATGACATTGAGTGCCATTTGCCCTCTACATACCGGACCTCGAATGAAGGTCATAACAATGTAATGGTTATGATCGAGCAGGAACTGGTAACGGGCCTGTACCGGTATCTGTGAAAATACCAGGAAAGGGTTAGTGCTGATGTCACTGTCATACGTAACACGATGAGGTGTTTCAAGCCATTTTGGCTGAATGAATAGCTCTTTTATGCGTGAGAGTTCAGCATCGTCAAACTCCACTACCATATGTGTTTTGTGAACAATGGTAGAGTGAATACGTCTGAAACGATAATAAAACGTCTTTGTTCCCGGATCTTCAAAAGGGCGTACCGTAGGAATGATGTCTATAGCTTGAGGGGAGGGAGTTCTTGAGCGAACGAGTTTATAAAACTCTTTTGGTGCTGCTTTGAAGTTAATATGTGCCAAATAATAGTGTTCATAGAGATAACGTGCAGTCATGGCATGTTTGGCATTATTTGTATTGAAAAAATGTTCCCATTTTTGTATCTCTTTAAAGGCTTTGTTGCTTGGGTTGGTAAGTTTGCTTTGTTGTGTTTTACTTGGGCCTTTTGCACCCTGATCCAGCCAGGACATGAGTGTTTTGTATTCATTTTTCAGAAGTGCAGGAAAACCGTATGGCATGCCGTGTTTGGGCTTCTTCTTGAAGTACTTGCGCATTTCAGCTTCATTTTTAGGGCAGATGAGTGTGTCATTTTCAGGGTCATACTCAGCAACATACTCCGGGTTGAGCATCTTGTCTCTAAGCATTTGACCCATAATAGAATCATTTTCAACAGAAAGAGGATTGAGACTTTGTGTGACGCTGTAAAAATCTTTTTCTCTCCATTCAAAGGTGTTTTGTGCATCTATAAAAAGTCTTGTCGGATCAGCAGTAAGCAAACGTGTAGCATCATAGACCAGGTCTTTACTTGCACCGCGATCAAGACCTTCAAAAGAGCTGTACTTTGCCTGACAGGGAGAGTTGTAGCAAGAGTGGCAGGAGACACAGCGTTTGTCGAGTATGGGTTTGATATCGTTAAGAAAATCAATTTTTGTACCTATTACTTTGGGTTTATAGAGTGTAGTTGTTGATGTATCGTTACACCCTGTAAAGATGAGAATAGAAAATAGGGCAAAGAGAAGGTAGGTTCTTGTCATGGAGTTTTACGCTTTCATTTGTTTTCAATATTATACTTCAAATTTCCCATGGGTCTTCCTTGTTTTGTATCTTAAAATTGTAACATAATTACAAAAAGATATTTATCTGTTTTCGGCAAATATTGAAATGACAGTTTTGAGACAATGTTTAATGATATAATAAAGACCAAACAAACAGAAAGATAAAGGGAAAATTAAATGTTTAAAAAGTTTTTTTTACTGAGCTTTTTGCTATTCTATGGCAGTGTCGCAGCGCAAGCGGATTACAAAACAGAAATTGCACATCTTCTGGAGTATGTTAAAACGACAGAGTGCAAATATATTCGTAATGGTACTCACCATGATGGCGTAAAGGCTGTAGCTCACATTAAAAGTAAATATGACTACTATAAAAATGATATTGCTTCAGCTGAGGATTTCATAAGACTCTCTGCAACAAAAAGTACTATGTCTGGAAGCAAGTATTACATTAAATGTCCTGGATCACCAAAAGTTGAAAGTGGACAGTGGCTTCTGAAAGAGTTAGACAGATATAGAAAAAAGGAAAGTAAATAAAGGTGTTTTTGCAGTTAGTTTTAATTTTGATCTAAGTATCTATTTTTGGTAAATATTTTTCTGTTACTAACAATATTACTTCAATGCAAGTCCACTATGCTAAAATATCTGTATACATTCCAAAACACAAGTGAAATTCATGAAAAAACAATTATTTTCCATCCTCCTTTTGGTTACTGCACTCTTTGCAGACAACAACGCAACCTATGTGGGTGATAAAGCCTGCGTAGAGTGTCACTCCAAAGAAGTCAAAGAGTGGAAAGGGTCACACCATGATCTGGCGATGATGCTGGCAGATGAAAAGTCTGTGCTGGGTGACTTTAACAATGCCACATTAAATTACAACGGCATCATCACTACCTTTTTTAAAGATGGTGAGAAGTTTATGGTCAACACGGATAGTGAAGATGGCTCACTGAAAGACTATGAAATTTCGTATACCTTTGGTGTCTATCCGCTTCAGCAGTATATGATCAAATTCCCAAAAGGGAATGTGCAGGTGATGGATATTGCCTGGGACAGTCGAAAGAAAGAAGAGGGTGGTCAACGCTGGTACCACATACATGCTGATGATAATGTTACTGCTGGAGATATACTGCACTGGACAGGTCAGAACTTTAACTGGAACTATATGTGTGCAGACTGCCACTCTACGAACTTGAAGAAAAACTATGATGTGAAAACCAAATCTTACCATACCACCTGGGATGTTATCAATGTCTCTTGTGAAGCCTGTCATGGACCGGCCTCCAAACACATGGAATGGTCTAAAACACCTCTTAAAGCATTAGATAACAAAGGATTTGCACTCTCATTTAAAAACAAAAAATGGAAATGGGATGTCAATACCAAAGAGAAAAAAGGTGGTGCGGATCATCAGGAGTTAGAAGTCTGTGCCAAGTGTCACTCCAGACGTTCACAACTTGATGATAATTATGTTCCGGGTAATAAATTTTCAGACCATTACCTCGCCGTGCAGTTGGAAGAAAATCTCTATTTTCCTGATGGGAAAATACAGGATGAAGTCTATGTCTATGACTCCTTTTTACAGAGTAAAATGTATGCAGCAGGTGTGACCTGCACAGATTGCCATAATCCACATACCCTTGATCGTAAATCTGAAGGGGACAAAGTGTGTTCCAAGTGTCACTCAGAAGAGAAATACACGGCTGCATCTCACCATAAACATAAAGAGGGAGGTGAGGGTGCAAGCTGTATAAGCTGTCATATGCCTGCACGTACCTACATGGGAGTAGACAGCCGTAATGACCACTCTTTCCGTGTGCCAAGACCGGATGTTTCTGTAGAGATGAAAG
>JAGGRU010000254.1 GCA_021159425.1 Sulfurovum sp. | reverse complement strand
ATAAAGGTATATTATGAGCGGATATATGATTTTTTCTGGAACATCAAACCCTGAACTCTCTGAGGAGATAGCAACTTATCTTGAAATGCCTCTTGCAAAAGCAACGATCAATCGTTTTTCTGATGGTGAGATCAATGTTAAAATTGCTGAATCTGTGCGTGGGAAAGATGTGTTTATTATTCAACCAACATCTGCACCGGTAAATTCCAACCTTATGGAACTTCTTATTATAACAGATGCATTAAAGCGTTCTTCTGCGAAGTCTATTACTGCTGTTGTACCATATTACGGATATGCAAGACAAGACAGAAAAGCGGCTCCAAGAGTACCTATTACCGCTAAACTGGTAGCAAACCTTATGGAAACAGCGGGTATTACACGTATGGTGACAGTTGATCTTCATGCATCACAGATACAAGGTTTTTTTGATATCCCGGTAGATAACCTTTACGGTGCAATTTTATTTATGGACTACATTAAAGCAAAGAATTTTAAAAATCCTGTCATCGCTTCTCCGGACATCGGCGGTGTTTCAAGAGCCAGATATTTTGCCAAGAAGCTTGGTCTGGATATGGTCATCGTTGATAAGCGTCGTGAAAAAGCAAATGAGTCTGAAGTAATGAATATCATTGGTGAAGTTAAGGGTAAAGATATAATTCTTATCGATGATATGGTAGATACAGCAGGAACTATGGTAAAAGCAGCAGCTGCACTTAAAAAACTTGGTGCAACATCTGTTATGGCTTGTTGTACACACCCAGTACTTTCAGGACCGGCATATGAGCGTATAGAAGAGGGTGAATTGGATGAATTGGTAGTAGCCAATACGATTCCTATGACAAAACGCTCTCCTAAGATAAAAATGCTTTCAACCGCTTCTATGCTGGGTGAAGTGATCAGAAGAGTACATAATAATGAGAGTGTAAATTCACTCTTTGAAGCTAATACATAAAAATAACGTAGGGTCGGTTTACCGACCAAAAATGTAATTAATATATTGGTTAGAGTGGTCGGTGAACCGACCCTACATTTCTAAAGAATAGGAATGTGAACAGAAGGAAACAAATTGGCAAAAGCAGTACCACAGGCAAACATACGTAACTTTTCTATCATCGCACATATCGACCATGGAAAATCTACACTGGCTGACCGTATCATACAAGAGTGTGGGGCGGTTTCAGATAGACAGATGTCTTCACAAGTGATGGATACCATGGACATAGAAAAAGAGCGTGGTATTACGATTAAGGCACAATCTGTACGTTTGGAGTATGAAAAAGATGGAGAGCCTTATATTCTTAATCTCATAGATACCCCGGGTCATGTGGATTTTTCTTATGAAGTGAGCCGTTCACTTGCTTCTTCAGATGGTGCTCTTCTTATTGTAGATGCGGCACAGGGGGTAGAAGCTCAAACCATTGCCAATGTGTACATCGCTATAGAAAATGATTTGGAATTACTTCCTGTTGTAAACAAGATAGACCTTCCTGCCGCTGATCCGGACAGAGTATTGGCTGAGCTTGAAGAAGCCATAGGTATCGATGCAACAGAGCATAACCTTGTTTCTGCTAAAACAGGTGAAGGTGTTGCAGAGCTTGTAGACAGTATTGTAGAGCGTATCCCTGCACCGATGGGTGACGCGGATGCACCACTTAAAGCACTCATTTATGATTCATGGTTTGACAACTACCTTGGTGCTTTGGCACTGGTGCGTGTGTTTGACGGTAGTATCGCAAAAGGTCAAATGGTTAAAGTAATGGGAACAAAAGATGAGCATCAGGTACTGAACCTTATGTACCCAAACCCCATTGCACCTGTTAAAACGACAGAGATACGTACAGGTGAGATAGGCATCGTTGTGATGGGTCTTAAAACAGTTGATTCACTTAAAGTGGGTGATACTATTACCGATGCTAAAAATCCTACAGCAGAATCTATACACGGTTTTGAGCCTGCTAAACCATTTGTCTTTGCCGGTATCTATACGATAGAAACAGATAAGTTTGAAGATTTGCGTGATGCATTGAACAAACTTAAACTTAATGACGCATCACTTAGTTTTGAACCGGAGAGTTCTATGGCTTTAGGGTCCGGTTTCAGAACAGGTTTCCTGGGAATGCTGCATATGGAAGTAGTGAAAGAGCGTTTGGAGCGTGAATTTGACCTTGAGCTTATTGCTACAGCTCCTACAGTTGTCTATAAAGTTACACAGACTAACGGTGACGAGATAGAGATTCAAAACCCCTCTGAACTGCCTGAACCGCAAAAAATAGACAAGATCTATGAACCCTATGTCAAAGCAACTATCTTGACACCTCAGGAGTACTTGGGAAATCTTATTAAATTACTGAATGATCGTCGTGGTATACAGATAAAGATGGACTACTTAAATGAAACACGTGTACTCTTGGAGTATGACATCCCTATGAATGAAATTGTGTTGGATTTTTACGATAAGTTAAAGTCTATCACTAAAGGATATGCAAGTTTTGACTATGACCCAATAGGTTTTAGAGAAGGTAAGCTTGTGAAATTGGATATTAAAGTTGCAGGTGATGTGGTAGATTCACTCTCAATTATTGTACCGGAAGACAGAGCAAGAACAAAAGGTTTGGCATTTGTAGGACAACTTAAAGAGCTCATTCCTAGACAGCTTTTTGAAGTGGCAATTCAGGCAAGTATCGGAAACAATGTCATTGCACGTTCAACAGTAAAATCCATGGGTAAAAATGTTACGGCGAAATGTTACGGTGGTGACATAACGCGTAAACGTAAACTTTTAGAGAAACAAAAAGCCGGTAAAAAACGTATGAAATCAATCGGCAAAGTGCAAGTACCTCAAGAAGCATTTATGGCTGTTTTAAAGTTGGATAGCTAGATGGGTATGGGTTGGGCTCTTCACATACATATACTTGCGGCTATTGCATGGATAGGCGGTTCCATTTTTATGTTTGCACTTGGTGTGACCATGACAGATAAAAAAGCACAAAAAGCAGTCTATCCTCACATTGGACCGATCTTTGGTTACTTTGAAGTGGTTGCTTTGATGTTCCTGCTTGGTACAGGTTCTTATATGATCACAGATTATGGTCTTATAGAGCTTTTATTTACAGATTATCATTCTGAGGTGATAGATGCTTTACGTATAAAGCTTTGGATGGTGTTGGTACTCTTGATCGTAACGGTCATTCACTTTGTCATTGCACTTAAGACTAATACGAAAGAGCGTACACGCATGGAACACCTTGTCTCTCGTGCTTCATCGATGCTTATCTTCTTTTTAAACCTTTTTGTGCTGCATTATGCGATGGTGATTCGGGATATTCTTTAACGTCCTGCTCACTATCTCCCATACATAATATTCTGTGTTATTCTTTCCTCCATTATAAAACTATAGATATAATATGTATAAGTGTATACTTTGATAGTCAAAGGAGTGATGTATGAGTGATAAGATCAAAGAAATGATAGACGAGATAGAAGCTTTAAAGTTAAAGCTTGGGGAAGAGATCGCTCAGCATGAAAAAGATATCAGCTATGAAATTCAAAATGGCTATGTAAGATTTGAAGAAGAGGTTCTAAATAAGCAAAAAGAGAATATGAAAAATCTTTTAGCCTGGTTTAGAGATATCCCTCTTTTGCATCTTCTTGTTTCACCCCTGGTCTATGGTATGCTCATACCGGCTATACTCTTTGACATAATACTCTTCATCTATCAGCAGGTGGTATTTAGGATATTCAAGTTTAA
>JAGGRU010000075.1 GCA_021159425.1 Sulfurovum sp. | reverse complement strand
GAGATGCTTGAACTCTCTTCGTTGGGAGCAAAAGTCTTGCAAAGCCGTTCCGTGGAACTGGCAAAGAAATTGAATGTACAACTGTATGCAAAAAGCAGTTTTAGCGACAATGAAGGTACATTGATAACAGAGGAGAATGACAATATGGAAGAAGTTTTAGTATCTGGGATCGTATTAGATAAAAACCAGGCAAGAGTGACACTTAGAGGTGTTACAGACAGACCGGGTATCGCAGCGGAGATCTTTACGATGTTGGCAAAAGCGAACATCAATGTTGATATGATCATTCAAAATATGGGAACAGACGGCTCAACAAATCTTGGATTTACAGTCCCTCACAGTGACCATGAAAAGGCAAAAAAACTCATGGCAAGCTTTGATCATGATATGGAAGATATGGATTTTGATGAGCATGTTTGTAAAGTTTCAGTAGTAGGTGTAGGGATGAAGTCTCACTCCGGTGTTGCAGCCACTGCATTTACAACGATGGCAGAGAATAACATTAATATCCAGATGATATCAACCTCAGAGATAAAAGTCTCTATGGTGATCGATGAACAGTATGGTGAACTTGCAATCCGCACATTGCATGAAGCTTACGGGTTAGAGAACTAAAGGCTTTATGGCATGCAGAAGCTCTTAAAGTGGACACTGGAAACCATACGTGAAGAAGAATCCTGCTTTTCATGGATGGAAGAGTATCGGTATGAGTGGGCACCTCTGATAAAAAGTGCTACTACCCAGATACTTGAGGGGAAGACGGTACTTATTGTTACAGATGATTCCCGCAAATGGTTTGGTCAATATATTTTAAACAATATTAATGCCTTGCAAAAAAACCGACCGCTTTTACCTTTTTACCAAATGATCGATCTGTTCCCAAATCTGAAGAGCCTCACTTCCACACAAGAGTTGCAACTGCTTGAAGATATGCTGGATATCTCTTATCCTAACGGATATTATATTTGGTATATTGGCAAGGGTGACCATCCTTATACGAAACAAGCGTATCGCTGTGAGGACAGTTTTTTATGGATCATGGATGAAGAGGTACAAAACAGTTTCTCTTTACGAAGTTCTGATGCACTTTTAGATATTAAACTGTTACAGTTGTATAAATTATTTGATGCTACGATCTCAGCAGGACTCTTTGGCGATCTAGATCTTGAATTATGAGTATTATACTAAGCAGTCAAGTGATTATCACAAGTGACATTGAAGGTACAATATCTAAACTTGAAGCATTAAGAACAACGGAACGTTTTGTTAAAATAATTAAAGAAGATGCTTTTTTGGTAGAGGATGCAAAGCTTGCTATAGAAAAAGCATATATGGCAAGTGAAGAGACAAGCATTATTATTCTCGCAGCTAAAAGTTTTTCTCCTATCGTGCAAAATAAACTCTTAAAAGTGATAGAAGAACCGCCTAAGAATAAAGAGTTTATTATTATCAGTCCCAGTAAATCAACGATCTTAGCTACTATTAAATCACGTTTGCCTATTATTGTACTGAGTGAAAAAAAAGAGGAAGAGCCTTTAGGACTTGATCTGAAACAGCTCTCTTTAGCTACAGTGTATGCGTTCATCCAGACACATAAACGTACTGATGCAAAAGTCATGAAACAACTTGTAGAGCGCATCAGCAAAGAGGCTATTGCTTCGCAAAATTATGATCTGGATGAAACGACACTGACTCTTTTTTCCAATTCTTTTCAAGCTTTAGATGTGGGGTCTCCTCCCCCATTTGTGTTAAATACATTACTTTTGAAACTTTTAGCAAGAAAAAAACGATAGAATATTATACGTAGGGTGCGTTGGCAAACGCACTCTACAAGGGATATAAATGTACATTTACAAACTTGGAAACATTAAAGATAAAAAAGAAGCACTCAAAACATTAGGTGTTGAGAGCGGCGGCATCAGCATTATGGCTAAAAAGATGGAACTGTTCTACTTCTTCATTAAAGATCTGAAAACACCTGCTGCCAATATACTGAAACAGGATGCGCTTAGTATTGGTGCTGATCTTGCTGTCCCCGGTGGGGTCATACTGTGTGAGAAACCTGCTTATGACTGCATACTCATAGGAAGCAGAAAGCACATGGAGATACTCTCTAAAAAAGAGTTGGCTCAACCTTTTGGACTGAAAGCACTTGCTGTTGAACTTAAGAAGTTTCTTTTTCTCAACACATTCCCACTGCAAATCATGGGTGTCATAAATGCCAATGATGACAGTTTCTTTGAAGGAAGCAGGTTTGTAGCAGAAGATGCCATTATCCAATGTGAAAGGATGATAGAAGAGGGTGCATCCATCATTGATATTGGTGCTGTCTCTTCTCGCCCCGGAGCAGATGCGGTAAGTGTAAATGAAGAGTTGGAACGGATGAAACCTGTTTGTGACATGATCCATGCTGAAAAACTCTATGAAAAGGCTACTTTTTCTGTAGATAGCTACACTCCGGATGTGGTTGAGTATGCATTGAATAGAGGTTTTACTATGATCAATGACATCACAGGTGCAAGTAATGATGATATTATCAAACTAGCAGTGAAGCACGAGGCTAAACTTTGCATTATGCATATGCAGGGAACACCGAAAACCATGCAGAAAGATCCGGTGTATGATGATGTGATGGTTGAAGTGAATGATTTTTTTGAAGAGCGTATTACTAAATGCGAGAAGTTAGGTCTGGGCAGAGAAAATATTATTTTAGATGTGGGTATAGGTTTTGGTAAAACACTGGAACATAATATTACTTTAATTAAAAACCTAGCTCACTTTAAACACTTTGGATGTGAAATACTACTGGGTGCAAGCAGAAAATCAATGATAGATAAGATCAGTCCTTCGGTGACAGCACAACGGTTGTATGGGTCTGTTGCTGATCACTGATACGCTGTAGAAGATGGGGCGAATATTATCCGTTGTCATGATGTGGCAGAACATAAACAGGCATTTGCTGTTTTAAATGAATTGAATTAAGTCAGAAAATGTATTTTCTCTTCCAACTTATTAAATGGGTATTCATACTGATATTCATAGGCTTGCTATCGGGTTTTTTATTGGATAGATATATTTCTTATACCTCTGATAGAAGTATTTATACAGAGATAAAAGAGCTACCTCAAAAAAAAGCTGCTTTATTGCTGGGGACAGCTAAATATGTGGCAAAAGGAAAGAAGAACTATTTTTATGTCTATCGAATACGGGCTGCTGTTGCACTTTGGAAAGCGGGTAAGGTCAAAGCCATTGTAGTCTCCGGCGATAATGAGACGAAATATTATAACGAAACAGCTAGAATGCAAAAAGATCTTATAAAGGCTGGGGTGCCAAAAAAGTATATAGCTTTGGATTATGCAGGGTTCAGAACTTTAGATTCTGTAGTCAGAGCAGAAGCTGTTTTTGATTTGGAAGATTATATAATCGTTTCCCAGAAATTCCACCTTGAACGGGCACTTTTTATTGCAAAAGCCAAAGGACAGAAAGTCATCGGTTTTGCTGCAAAAGATATAGCCGGAACGAAGGCTGCAAACAAGATGATAGCTAGAGAATTTTTGGCAAGGGTCAAGGCGTTTTTGGATGTTTATATCTTAGGTACAGAGCCCAAATTTTATGGAAAAAAAGAGAAAGTGAATTATAGATAAAAGAAAAATTGACATTTGTAGCACAAGTATGCTACAATAAAACAAAAAAGGACTCATAATGGCATTAGATGCAACAGTAAGAGCTAGAGTAGATGCAGGCCTGAAGAAAGA
>JAGGRU010000327.1 GCA_021159425.1 Sulfurovum sp. | reverse complement strand
ATGAATAATGATGTTTTCTTTTGTACGCAGCTGCCGCATGGTAAATAGCATCATAAACACCGACATAATAGTCATAGACACGGAAATTCTGATCTAAAAAAGCCCCAAAATGACCTAAATATTTTCCGGTAATAGGATGATAGCGAGATGAGAGTACCAGTACCTTGTCAGAATCACCTCTAAAGTTCTTATTGATCGCTTCATAGAGTTTCATCGATTGCATAATGTCAAAACTTCTAAAAACAGGTAGAAGGTTTGCAGTAATGAAACCGATAGGCGATTGTCTTTTTTTCTCTTGCTTTACTTGAGTAACTTCTTTTCGCATATTACTTGGATCCATAAAGAAAAAATACTCAGCCCTGTTATCAAGTGCAATAGCCAGGTCAAGAGGAACATTGTCATATAAACCACCGTCCATAAAGTAATCTGAATGATCTTTATCTTTATACCTGTAATTCAATTCCACTTGTTCAAAAGCACCGGGAAAAGCACCGGAAGCTAAAAGGAGATCGACAAGTTTATGTCTGTCTTTTTCTATACCGGGTATAGATATATAAAAGTCTGTACTTGGAGGCAGCACTTTATTTTCAACGATTCCCTCTCCGTTTTTTTCTCTAAAAGTAAGTGGTACAGAAAAGTTTTGATTTTTCACCTTGATACCGCTGATCGTCTCTACTATAGGTATCACTTTTGTAACGGCAACACCAAAAGGTACTTTACAATTCTTTTTAAAGATGGGCTGCTTGAGGTGTTCGATGATCTTATCACCTTTTTTTCTTAACCCGTTTTGTGTAAAGAGTGCACTTTTGTTGTCAGGGTCATTACCTGTAACGACAAGGTCTTCTATGTCAAAGTTCACCCATGTCTCATAGAACAGATTGTCATCCACATTGTTTTTGAGAAGGACAGAATCTTTTTGGCACCAGTACATTGCAGAAAGCAAAGCATTGATAGAACCCGCAGATGCACCTGATATAGAGCGCAATTCCGGGTCTATATGTTCATTTGTTGCATGTTCCCTCTTCAGTATATTGATAAGTGCCCAATTATACCCTGCCTCATAGGCACCAAGACTGATACCACCTGCGATAACCATAGAGACTTCAAGCTTTTCACGTTCTGCATGAAGAGTAATGCTCACTAGTGAAAAGATAAGAGAAAGTTGTAAAAAGATTTTCATGGTTTTCACCTTGATAAATAATTTATTATAAAGGTTAAATTATTAATGAGATACTTAAAGTATAACACAATACTAAGTATAAAAATATCCATTTTCGGAAAATTTTGTAGTATCCTTAGCATACTTTTTTATGCATCATTCAGAAAACAAAAAGAGAAACTGCTAAAGGTTATACCATACAGTAAAAATGATTTAAAGTATTTTCCGAAAAAAGATAGTTAACTTATTTTTTTACTGCTATAATTAAACCCAAAATTACAAACAAGGAAATAAAATGTCAAGATTAAATGTATTAAAAGGTGTAATGATCTCTTTGGTGATCACAGGGTTTTCTGGATGTACCAGTACCAGTGATATAGAAGTGCAAGCATTAACATCAGAAAAAGTTAATTTAGCTGGATACAAAACATATGAGATTATCGAGGGTAGTGGTATTGTTGATAATACACAACGCAGTGATAATCTGGACACTGATGCAGAAATGAAACAAATGATCAATGCGGAACTGGCTAAAAAGGGGAAAATACCTGTGAATAAAGATCCAGATTTTTATGTAGCCTATGCAGCAGGTACAGATATGGATGCCATTGAAGAGAAGATCAATAAAGAGGGGCAAGCAACACTACATAACAGACCTGTAGCTGGGATAGCGTTGATTCTTGTAGATGCTGAAACAGGAGCAATCATGGGTCTGTCAACAGCAGCCGGTGACGCTAAAAACCTACCTGCAAAAGAAGCTAAAAAGCGTTTAAATTATGCTATTAAAAAGATGCTTAGCGGGATCTAATCCTTAGTATCTAAATCTATCCGGGATTTCCCCGGATGTCTACACTACTTTGAAAGCTTTACTTCAAAAAACATATAAGGCACATTATGGAATCCATTCTTTTATACAGCGTTGCAGCCCTTGCTATCTCTATTATCATTAATCTCATCTTAAAAAAACTGGGTATTTCTCAGATTATCGGTTATATCTTTACGGGAACAATCATCGCCTACGGTTTTGATCTGCATCATGCTAAAGAATCTCATCTTTTAGAGCTTATTGGGGAGTTTGGTATCGTTTTTTTGATGTTTACTATTGGTCTTGAAGTCTCTCTTTCAAAGATGAAACAAATGAAAGTTGAAGTATTTGGCAATGGTTTTTTACAAGTGGGGACTAGTGCTACGGTTTTCTATCTTATCACTCATTATGGTTTTAACATCGATACCTCTGCTTCTATCATCATCTCTTTGGCACTTGCACTTTCATCCACTGCGGTAGTACTGACCTATCTAAAATCTTCAAAACAGATCTATGAACCTTATGGACAACGTGCATTGGGGATACTTATTTTTCAAGATCTTGCTGTTATTCCTATTTTATTGCTTATAGGTTTTTTAAGTATGTCAGAACTGAATCTTCAAGAGGTGCTTATTGATACCGCGTTGAGTGCTTTTGTACTTCTGGGACTTCTATTTATTGTTGGAAAACGGGTCATGACTTGGCTACTGCACTTCTCCGCAGACAGTCATAGCGAAGAACTTTTTATAGGGTCTATTTTGGTCATCTTGATGAGTGCATCACTCTTTGCTCACGCTATGGGGTTTACCTATTCACTTGGGGCTTTTGTGGCGGGGATGATCATCGCGGAGACTAAATATCATCATAAAGTTGAAGCTGATATCGCTCCTTTTAAAGACCTCTTGCTTGGGATATTTTTTATTACCGTGGGAATGAAGATAGATCTGCTTTATTTTTCACAACATATTTTAGAGATATTTGTACTGTTAATTGGGATTTTCAGTATTAAAGGTTTGATTATTTTCCTAACGATTCTACTCACATCCAAAAGAGAAGTTGCACTCAAAACATCTCTTGCCCTCGCACAGGTTGGGGAGTTTTCATTTGCTATTTTTGCACTTGCAGGCAATGCTGACTTAATGGCTGATGATTTGATAGGTATGCTTATTTTGGTGGTTGTGGCGTCTATGCTCATCACCCCATTCATGATTGCTAAGATCGATGTGATCGTAGGTAAACTGCTAAAAGAAGAGATGCATCACAATGATATAGAATCATTTACAGAACGCAAAAATCATATTATCATCTGTGGATATAGTGTTGTAGGTAAGTTTATAGCAAAAGATCTAGCGGATACTGGTGCTGAATATATCATCATTGATAACTCTTTAAAACATGTAAAAGAGGCTTTAGACGAAGGTAAAAAGGCTTACTATGGTGATATGTCAAAACCGTCTATGCTCTCTGCCTTGCATGTAGAGAATGCTGCTGCCGTCATAGTTACACTTGACAATATGGAAAAGAAACGTCTTATCTGTGAAGCGTTACAACAATTTAACACAAATGTGAAAATTGTTGCAAAAGTAGTCTCTCTTGAAGAAAAAGAAGCCTTAGAAAGCTTGGAGATAGGAACTGTGATTGATGCTAAAAAAGAAGTTGCGCATATCTTAGCTGATGAAGCGAAGCTCTGTAGACTTTAATTACTTTCTTATCTATTTTAACGCTCTGGTTCTCTCAACTCAATTGTACAAATACAACTTAGATAAGAGAACCTCTCCTTTTACGGAGAGGTTGTT
>JAGGRU010000063.1 GCA_021159425.1 Sulfurovum sp. | reverse complement strand
TAAGTAATTTTTCCTTCAATTGAACTAATTGTTCCTATTCCTGTGGCACCGGGAAAAGGTACATCTAAAGTATAGTTGGTGTGAATATATGAGGCTTCAGCTATTAAATTGTTCCAAGATAGTGGATATGCATAAGATAATTTTCCACTCATTAAATTTTCACTGGTAATAAGACCAAATAAAGATAATTTGTCACCCTCTCCTAAAAGAGAGTTGAAATCTACACCAGACATAAGACGGTTTTCACCAATAGTATTGTCTCCGCCATTATCAACTAAAACCCAACCGTTATAACTTTTATCTATATTTTTTTTATTAGAAATATTAAAGGGTTTTAATTGTGTGTTCTCTTCGATATTACTTGGAATATGGGGCGTTACAACTCCACAAAATCCACCATTGCAGCCTGCGATTAAAAGATTAGAAGTTAGAACCATAATAATTGTTTTTTTCATCATTATATCCTTGATTTTAATTTTGTTGGTCTAGCATAGCTAATCAGAAAGATTAACTATGTAACTAAGGTTACATAGTTAACTCAAATATAGTAAATATAAAAACAACTTAAGACATACGGTAGTAATGTGCAAATAGAGTATGCACATTACTGAAATGTAAGTAGGCTAATAGAGTTAGAGAAGACCTTGGATTAGACCGTCTACGTAAGCTTCATTAAGAACTTGAGGAGGTAAGTATTCAGCAAGATCTCCATCACGTGAAAGGACTAGTAATACAGGTACGCCTTGATTAGTATTATATCCTGTTAAAGTCTGTATAAATGAAAACATATTTCCTGAATTTTCTTTAGAAACTGTATCATACTGCATACCATTAGTAGCAACATACTGCTGTAGTCCAGCGTTATTCAATTGACCATAACTTTCCATCGTAATAACATATACATCATTTGGATATTTAGCTTGCAATCTATTGTACGCTGGGATTGCATCTTTACAGTGAGGACAAGTATCGCCATATATTTCAAGAAGAACAATTTTCCCTTCATGTCCTTCAAATATTAATCCGCCTGCAGTTCTGTCAACTCTAATCACCTCTCCATCTGTAGTGACAATCGTTGTCGATTCCAATACTTGTTGTGTATTTGCCGGAGGTGTTGTCGCTGCCGGAGGTGTTGTCGCTGCTGGAGGTGTTGTCGCTGCATCACCTGAATCAGAAGATCCACACCCAGACAATAGTAGCATTCCTGTAAAGAAAAGACTCGCTGCCAATTTGTTGTATTTCATAGTTTTACCTTTTTGAATTGATTTTTATTTCAAGAGAGTATATTAAATAATATCTTATAGAATGTTGATAAAAATTAATAGTTTTAAATTTAAATTTAAATTCTATAACTATTATAAATAGTAATAGAAAGCTTAAAGCCTTATAAAATGTTCTATATGGGAGGTTTTATAAGGTAACGCATACCAACGAGATGGCTAATTTGAAGTTTAAAAATTTATAAATATTCTGATTTTATCTGGTTCCCCACATAAGAGAACCAGTAATCACTGAGTAGGAAATATACTAACCGCAGGCGATCTCATCACCCACAGGCATAACCTCTACTTTGACCGATTTAAACCGTGCGGTGAGTATAAGTTCATCACTCTCATCTCCAAATACTGCATTAATGCGGCTCTTTGCATGATGGAAAGTACAGAAAAGTGTCTTTGGTTTCACTTTGTCTGTATATCTCACACTCAGTGCCTCAGTCTCACCATACTCACTTTTAAGTATGACCTTGTCTCCAAATTTACCTTCATCTTCTACTGAAGCCAAAAGTGTATCTTCACTGTGTTTCTTGTAGAGTGATTCTGTACGTTTTGTCTGTGCTGCATTATTATAGTGAGGCAGTGCACGCCCTGTTGTCAAGTAGAAACCTTCTAACGAGTCATTATAAAACTTTTTATCTAATATCTCTTCTATTTGACCACGTAAATCATATTGTTTATAGACAAACTTACCAAGCCCATCATCTGTACGGAAATCTAACAGATGAAGGATAGGTGTATCTTCATGATAGATAGGCCATTGCATACCACGTTTGCGATGACGTTCCAGCCTATAGTATGCTGCCCCGGAGAAACGTCTAGGTGCTTCTACTCTTACCTCATTCCATACATCTTCACTCGTCTTAAAGTGGAAGTTTTCTCCATCACCTAACTTTTGTGCCATTTGAGTAAGTACTTCCCAGTCATCTGGCAAATCAGTCTTCACAAGTGGTTGAGAAAGGTGTAGTCTTCTCATCGCATTGACATAGACACCTGTCTTTTCATACGCAGATTTTACACCTATGATAATATCTGCTTTCTTCGTTACATCTGTCATAAACAACTCTTGTACCATACAGAACTCTAAGTTATCCATAGCTTTGTCTGTCTTGTCTATATTTGGATGAATATGCGTAATATCTTCACCCATATTAAGCAGTGCTTTAATACGCCCTTCATTCATCGCATCCATAAGTTGTGGCGTCATAAGCCCAACAACAGGTGCATCTTGATAATCCGGCAGATAATAAGGCAGACAACCCATATCACAAGCACCCTGTACATTATTTTGTCCACGCAGAGGCATAAGACCAGCACCTGTTTTACCCACATTTCCGGTCATCAATGCCAAGTTCGTAAGTGCCATCACTGCATACGAACCATCTAAATGTTCAGTGATCCCCAAACCCCAAAATAACATTGATTTTTTAACGGCATATTCCCTGGCAATATTAGGAATCATTTTTGCTAAGTTTTCATACCCTTCTATCTCTTTTAAAAATGCAGGATTGGCATAAGGATCATTAAGAATGTTTTCTTTATAGGTCTCGAACTCTTTGGTACGATTGTTAATAAAACCTTCATCATACAGCTCTTCATCCATAATGACATACGCCATCATATTGAGTATAAGCAAGTTTGCCTCAAATGGTATGATACAGTTATACTTCGCAAGTTTAGCCAGCTTTGTCTCACGTACATCGATCACTGCTAAGTTATTATGCTGTTGCGCTACAGAGACAATACGATTTGCTATGATTGGATGCGCTTCCATCGTATTGGAGCCGATCACCACCATAAATTCAGTTTCATAGATATCATTATAAGGGTTTGTTGCTGCACCCTCTCCTATGGTCGTCTTCATACCTTTAAGGCTTGGAGAGTGACATACCCTTGCACAGTTATCTACATGCGGTGACTCCATCGTTTCACGACAAAATTTCTGGAATGCATAGGCAGATTCACAGGAAGTTCTTGCCCCTCCTATGGCACAAAAACTGTCTCCGCCATATTTCTTTTTAATTTCGTCAAGCTTCATGCTTGCAATACTTGTTGCTGTATCGACATCACAAGTCATAAAGTCTGCATCAAATTCTAAAAGCTCAGAACTAAAATTTTCTTTGATATGTGGATTTTTCTCTAGAAATGTTTTACGTATACGTGGCTCTCTAATACGGTCTTTGGAATCTACAAAGTCATACCCGTACTTCCCTTTAATGCAGAGTTTCCCTTCTGAGACCACACCATCTTTCTGTGCAAATATTTTTTTAATTTTATTGTCTTCTACTACAGCTGTAATATCACAACCCACACCGCAATAAGTACATACACTCTCAATCTCTTGAGATTCTCTTTCAATTTTTTTCGTCATTTTATACCCTTGTGCAACTAAATAGGAGTAAATTTATCCTATTTAGGCTTAAAATCAAGATTCTTTAAGTAATTCTTGTTAATATCGAGTAAATTATACCTAAAGGATTTAGAATGTTTACAAT
>JAGGRU010000106.1 GCA_021159425.1 Sulfurovum sp. | reverse complement strand
ACATGACTGAGTAACTCTTTCAAAGATGCTGCGAAGCAAGAATAAATTCTTATTTCATTGATTCTTTTGCGTATTTTTCGCCAAGATCATATGCTTTTAGGTTGATATCATGCACCTTCGCAGGTACTTTACTCAACATAGTATCAAGAAGCGTTTGCTTATCGATAGCATTCATATACGTGTTAGCAATAGCAAGTGCAACTACTGATTGAGTAATTACATTTCCTACCTCTTCTTTAGCGATAGTAATAATAGGTATCTCAACGATATTCCATGTTTTTCTATCTTCATCAGTAGGTGTTACCAAGTTTGGCTCAACAACGATTGTACCACCTGGTTTAACACCATTTTTGAATGATTGGTAAGACACATCTGCAACTGAAAGCATAAAGTTAATATCACCCTCATTTGCGTATGGGTAATAAATCTCTTTATCATCCAATTGAATATCAACAACAGTTGGTCCACCACGCACTTGTGATGTATATGTTGCTGTTTTTAGTCCGAAACCGCCCGATTTGATCTTTGCAGCTGCAAAAATTTCACCAGCAAGAAGAACACCTTGACCACCAACACCCGTAAATCTCATTAATGTTTTAGACATGATGTTTCTCCTTATATTTTCTTGACAAAGTCATCTTGAGTGATTTTGCCTCTTTTACCCTGATGTACATCAATAATATCTTGGTACATATCACAGTATTCTCTTACAACCGTATCTTGCTTTAAAATTCCTGTAGGAAGCAAGTTAAGTTGCTCTTCTTCAGTCATTGCATCATATTTCCTTTTAGAAACAGTGATAGAGTCGATCCAGTCAAGGTTAGCCATAGCAGAGTTCATTTTATTCTTTCTACCAAGGTTAATGTGACAGTTAGAAAGTGCCTCTACATATGCAAATCCTTTATGCTCAAGTGCTTGAACAAAAAGTTTTTCAAGTTTCTTAGGTGCAGTTACATTTTCTCTACCTACAAATGAAGCTCCAGCAGCGATAGCAAGTTCACAACCATCAAATGTCGGGTCAATGTTACCTGCTTTTTGCGTTACTGTCCACATACCCTGAGGTGTAGTTGGAGAAGTTTGTGAGTTAGTCAAACCATAAATAAAGTTTTGAATAACGATCATCGTAATATCGATGTTTCTTCTACAACCGTGAATTGTATGGTTACCACCAATTGCAAGTGCATCACCATCACCGGCAACACATACTACATGTTTGTCCGGGTTAGCAAGTTTTATACCTGTTGCATAGGCTACTGTTCTACCGTGTGTAGTATGTACAGTATTGAAGTCAACATAAGAAGAAAATCTTCCTGAACAGCCGATCCCTGAAACAACACACATATCATCTTGGCTAATACCAAGCTTATCTACAGCACGGATGAATGACTTAAGTATAACCCCGTCACCACAACCCCAACACCATAGTGTTGGCATCTTTTCTAGTCTTAAATATTGATCGTAATTAAATGCCATATTAAAATACCTCCTTAACTTTACTTACAATCTCATTAGGAGAGATTGGTCTACCATTTACTTTATAAAGACCTTCAATATCAAGTCTGCTTGAAGCTCTTTCTATCTCTTCTGTATATTGTCTGATATTCAGTTCAACACATAGAACATTTTTGATCTTATCTGTCATCTCTTTAATTCTCTTTGCAGGAGATGGCCAAATAGTTATTGGTCTGAATAGCCCAGCTTTTATTCCATCAGCTCTAAGATGTCTGATAGCTTCTTTTGCTGCTAGAGAAACTGAACCGTATGCAATGATCAATACTTCACCATCTTCTCCGGTCAAGTCATCACACATAAACTCTTCATTAAGTTCGATCTCATCTTGGTGAGCCATTACTTTATCTTCAAGTCTCTGAATGAGTTTTCTACATGTTTCGATCTCTTCTGTTGGGAAACCATTTTTATCATGGTGAAGCCCTGTATAGTGGTATCTGTAACCTTCAAACATTGGGTTCAATGTTGCTGGCTCTGTTGGTCCACATTCATATGGGTGATATTCATCAGCCGGTCCGTCAAATGTTTTTCTTGGAACGATCCCTGCTTTTACATCTTCAACTGTTGGAAGATCTGCCTTACCATGCATGTGACCTATAGTCTCATCAAGTAGAACGATTACCGGCTGCATAAATCTGTCAGCAAGGTTAAATGCTCTTACAGTCTCTGTATAACACTCTGCCAAGCTACCTGCACATAGGGTGATTGATCTGTAATCACCATGTGATGGATTACTTGCTTGTTTAATATCACCTTGAGATACACGTGTAGGAAGACCCGTTGACGGACCACCTCTCATTACGTTTACACATACCAAAGGTACTTCTGCCATTTGTGCAAGACCCAAGTTCTCTGCTTTAAGAGACATACCCGGTCCTGATGTGGCTGTTAATGCTCTAACACCACTCATTGCAGCACCGATAACACAACAGATACCTGCTATTTCATCTTCCATTTGGATAGATGTTCCACCAACCTTTGGTAAAAGGTCAGAGACAACATGCATTACTTCACTGGATGGTGTTAATGGATATCCTCCAAAAAACGTACATCCAGCGTCAACAGCTGCAATTGCTGATAATTCATTACCAGTAGATATTACTTCTCTAGTTGCCATTAGTTCTCCTTATTTATAATCTACAGGGATTCTATACCCGTTATTTACTATTGCTTCTTGTCTAGCTTTAGAAGTATCTGTGAGTTTTGCAAATTTAAACTCTTTTTTCTCTGCTACATAGATCGCAAAGTCTGGACATACAAGTTCACACTCATTACATCCGATACATGAATCAGGCGCAACAACTGTAATCATTGCCCCCAAAGTTGAAGTTGGTTCTTGTCGCATTGAAAGTACGCCTGCGGGACATGCGTCCACACAAATATCACATGCTTTACATCTAGCCGTATCTACCCATACTGGAGTATTCTCGGGAGCTACCATTGCTGCCATATTTTCCCCTTTTTATTTGTTAAAATTAAGTGAGATTTACTATTCACTGTAAATGAGGATACCCTACTTTTAATGATTTTGCTATGAAATAACTTACGATTATTGTTAGTATAAGTGTGGTTGTTACTATTTGAAGCAGAGAAAAACAGGAGACTTCAACTCCTATTTAATTATTCATTTTACCTATTGCACAAGAGACAAAACTTTTTGCTTTTGCAGAGCCAGAATCTACAAACCCCATCTTCTCTTCAATGAAAGGATAACCCAACTTTTTAAGTGCCTTACCCAACTCTTGTATCTGTTCATTGGCAATATCAAGTGTTATCTCACGAGGTTCTTTTTCAAGATCTACCTCTACTTCACCAAATTTTTTAAAGAGTTTTTCCTTTAAAGTAGCAGCACAACCACCACATTTTACATTGATGACTTTAAATGTCTGTATCATTTTGTTACCTTTAGATTTTAAAAATAGTATAGAAAGTTTGTGTGTAAAAGTTGTGTAGAAAATAACGAAGAGACAAGGCATATGCCTTGTCTTATAAAATTTATTTAGAAAGTATTTCTTTAACTGCTTTACCGATCTCTGCCGGAGAAACAACTACTTTTACGCCTGCTGCCTCAAGTGCTTCCATTTTTTCTTTTGCTGTACCGGCAGAACCAGAAACGATGGCACCTGCATGACCCATTGTTTTACCTTTAGGTGCAGTTTGACCTGCAATAAATGCAACAACCGGTTTAGTGATCTGCTCTTTGATCAGTTTAGCCGCTTGGATCTCAAGGTCTCCACCGATCTCACCGATCATTACGATACATTCAGTATCCGG
>JAGGRU010000140.1 GCA_021159425.1 Sulfurovum sp. | reverse complement strand
AAACGCTTAACAGCGCCTTTTACACTTTTCATTTTTGGCATATGCTTACTCCCTATTACAAATTTTTTCACTACAGCCAAGTAGTAGAAAATGGGACGGTATTATACCCAAGTTTTATAAAAGATATATAAAGGTGTTACATACCCATAACTCTAACCCTCTTTATGATAAAATCTATACAATTTATTTAGGGGTCACATTAGTGGATAAAGCAAGCGAAATACTTTCTCAGAAAAAGAAACTTTTAACAGAAGTTTATTTTGATCTCCAGCGTCATTTTGAAGAGAAGTATGGGAAAGATGCTTTAATTTTAATGGAGATCGGGACTTTTTTTGAAGTGTATGAAGTTAATAATGATGACCTTAAAGTCGGTAAAGCCAAAGAGATCGCTGAGCTGCTCAACATTCAGCTCACCCGAAAAAGCAAAGCCATTTTAGAAAACTCTGTCTCCAATCCTCTGCTTGCAGGTGTGCCCGCTGTCTCTCTTGACCGTTATCTTTCCCGACTGATCGCCACAAAAAAGTACACCATCATCGTCGTGAAACAAAAAGGTGAAATGCCCAATGTAAAACGGTATGTGTCCAATATTATCTCCCCGGGTACGAATTTTGAATATCTCTCCGAGCCCAGTGAAAATAATATTGTATCTTTGATGATAGATGAAAATTTAGGCATCTATTCTGTGGGTTATGCAGCCATTGATGTTTCAACGGGCAAAACCATCTGTAACGAGATCCATTCTACACGTGATGATAAAACTTATGCATTGGATGAAGCCTTTAATCTTTTACAGACGTACAGTACCTCTGAAGTCATTATTACTTTGGAAGGTAAAGAGATAGACAAAGAGTGGATCATACATTATTTGGAACTCTCTTCTCTGCACTACTCCATCAATACCAAGAGATTTAAGATCAACTTCCAAAATGAACTTTTCAGCCGTATTTTTGAAATAAACTCTTTTTTATCTGCCATTGAATTTTTAGATCTTGAGCGTCACCCTTATACTACAGAGGCACTCACTGTACTTATAGACTTTATTATTGAACATGATGAAAGTATTATTGAAAAGATGAACAAACCTCAGTTTTTGGGTTCCAACCGCTACATGTACATCGGAAACAATGCAATGGAGCAACTCTCTGTCATATCCCGAGACCCTGCAGATATTACTTTATTGGATCTCATTGACAAAACATCCACTGCCTTTGGAAAACGTTTACTCAAAGAGAGGCTTCTCAATCCTATTTGCGACAAAGCACTTCTTGAAGAACGCTATAACCTGACAGAACGTCTTCTGCCAAATATTGATCGCTTTGAGACACATTTGAAACAAATCTATGATCTGGAACGTATTGCCCGTCGTATTAAACTTCGAAAACTGCACCCAGTCGAACTTACCTATATTGCCATGTCTTTGGAGTCCATCTTAAAACTTTTAGATGATGCACATAACAATGGTCTGGAGGTAGAATCTAAACTTTTTGATGACACAAAAGAGATGCTGGGTGTACTGGAAGAGACTTTTGAACTGGATATCTGTGCAAGGTTCAGAATAGAACAGATCAATGACAATATTTTTAAAGACGGTGTTTACCCTGCTATTGACAGTATTGTCAAAACCCAACAGAAAGAAGTTGACAAGATGCAGGAGGTGGCAGAACATGTTGAGTCTCTCTTTACTGCAGATAAACTCTTTTCCTCTTCGGGAACAAAATATGCCACTGTCTCTTACCTTGAAAGTGAAGGGTATTTTATAAACCTGACAAAAAACCGCTTTGCACTCATCGAAAAAACATTGAAAAACTCTTTTGTCACCATTGATGATCAACATCATTTTTTTAAGGACTTTCATTACAAATATCTAAAAAATGCAGTCAAAGTTCAGGCCCCTCTTTTTGAGGAGATCACCAGGTCTTATGAAACCGCACAGGTCAAACTTGTCTCTCTGGTCAAACAGCGGTACACAGAAAGTTTGGATGTTCTGGAAAACAGATTTTCACTCCTGCTTGATAAACTCATTGCTTTCATTGCCAACATTGATGTGGCGATCTCCAATGCGAAATGTACCAAAAGCATGAACCTTTCCCGTCCGATTATTGAAGAGGGTAACTTTTATGAAGCCATTGCTCTGAGACACCCTATTATTGAGGCGAATTCTGAGAGGGGCATCTATGTTCCCAATGATCTCTTTTTGGGAGAGAATAACACTACGCAGCACAATCATATTACGCTGAATGCCAGTGATGGTGAAGATGTACTGGGAGTTTTGCTTTACGGGATCAACTCTTCTGGTAAGTCTTCACTGATGAAAAGCATAGGTCTTTCCGTCGTGTTGGCACAAGCTGGGTTCTTTGTGCCTGCTGTTGAATTACGTTTTGGACTTTATGACAAACTCTTTACCCGTATTGTTTCACAGGATAACCTCTACAAAGGGTTATCAACCTTCGCAGTTGAAATGATGGAACTCAAAAACATATTTAACAGAGCAGATGAACGCTCTTTGGTGCTTGGTGATGAGATCTCTCAGGGAACAGAGACAGAATCTGCTCTTGCCATAGTCTCTTCGGCTATTTTAAAGCTAATCTCACTCAAATCGACCTTTATCTTTGCTACACACTTACATCAGCTGGAAAGCATTCCTCAATTGCAAAACCTGAAACATTTGATCTTCCTGCATTTAGGGATCAAATATGATGCAAGTAATGACACACTGATCTACAACAGGGTACTTCAGCTTGGCAGAGGAGACAGCCTTTATGGTTTGGAGTTTGCTAAATCACTGCATATGGACAAAGAATTCCTTCAAATGGCACAAACTATTAGAGAGAACCTTGACCATTCAGGATCTGATATCAAAAAATTACGCAGACAAAAGAGCAGTAAATACAATAAAGATCTGTTTTTGGCTAAATGTGCTCTCTGTGATGAAAATGTGGAAGATGTGCATCATATTGCCCATCAGAAAGAAGCCAATGAAGAGGGAAATATAGATCACTTTCATAAAAACCATAAATACAACCTCATCCCACTTTGTAAAAAGCATCACAAGATGGTGCATGAGGGGAAAATAAATATATCTGGATTTGTGATGACGTCTGAGGGGTTAAAATTGCATTATGAAGTGAAAGAGTAATTTTCAGACAGGACAAAAACTGACACCTTAGTGCTTGTGGTTCAGGCTTGTTTTTTATGTGAGGTTTGATATAATTTTATTATCATATCGCCCTGTATTCAGATGCACTAAAAATATTGAGAAACTCTTTGAAAGATTGGAACAAAGACAAAAAGGATAACCATGCCAACCCTATTTAACAAAAATAATATGATTATTTTATCATTCTATTTCATTATATTTTTTACAGTTGTATTTCTAACTTCTCATCAATTATCCGGTCACAATTATGCCAGTGACTTGAGTACTCATATATTGTTTATTGAACCACTTTTTGAGGGTAGTGTATACATTCCACATCCATTATGGCATATTGCTGTACACTATATGACTTACATTACTTTAGATGTGAAGTCTGCTGCTACAATTGTTAATGCACTGTTTGTTGTGATGTGGATATATATTGTACAGATGATTTATATATATTTTGTGGGTAAAGAGAAAAAAAATAACTATACATATGTTTTTTTATTTATTATTTTTATAATAGGGCCCGCCTATATTCCATTTTTAACTAAATACATAATTGCAGGAACGGGAAGCCCAAACATATGGAATAGTGCTACATTAATTGCAGTCAAACCATTTGCTCTACTTGCAGTGTTTTTTACTATTTTAAGTTTAGAAAAAAAGCATACCTATTATTATATTTTAAGT
>JAGGRU010000175.1 GCA_021159425.1 Sulfurovum sp. | reverse complement strand
GCTCTTTTACCGCAATGGTTACAGCCTCTTTGGCAATAGTATTAATCTCAGTTGCGCCGTCTTTGGCACTTTGAGTTGCCTTAAAAACAGCATTCTCAATAACTGTTTTGATCTTCTGGGGAGTCATTTTACCCGTTTCATTTGCTTTTTTGATATCTTTGGATATCTCTTTTTTCATTGTGTCTAACATTTTATATATCCTTTTCTAATGTTTGGATTTAACTATCCAACAATCAGAGTATATATAATTTTAAAATCTTTGTCTGTTACCTGGGAGGCACAAAAGCTATTTTATCTTATCACCAAGGAGAACAGAAACCCATTTCCAATTTCGACTATCGTCACAACCTATTTTTATAACCGTCGTTAACGGTACTGAGAGAAACATCCCTACAGGACCAAATACCCACCCCCAAAAAACCATAGAGAGAAAAACAACAAGTGTCGAAAGTCCTACACCCCGTGATAAAAGTTTTGGCTCAAGAATATTTCCTATAACACTATTGACAAGTATATATCCTGCTGCAATAAAAACTGTCTCCATAATGGTTAACTGAAGCAGTGAGACCAGTATTGCCGGTATGGCAGCCATTATGGATCCGATATTTGGTATATAATTCAACAAAAAAGCAAGAAATCCAAAAAGCGGGGCATTATCGAGTCCAACAAATGCAAGTATTGCATAGATTAAAAGTCCCGTAAGTACTGATATTGCCGTTTTGGTTAAAAAATAAGTATTTACATTATGCAGAAATAGCTCTATTTTCTCTTTTGCGTCCTTTCTTTTCGCCAAATAAAGCACTTTTTGTGAGAGCAAAGATGATTCAAGAAAGAGAAACAGTACTATAAAGAGCGTCAAGAGACCATTGGTCATGATGCCACCCATCTCTTTTAAAAAAATAGCCATATAATTTATGATTTGTATCGGATCAAAGAGATTTTCTATATGGCTTTTTCCCATTGTTATGCCAAATTTTTCAAAAAAGACTGCAATTTTGGGAAGCAGTTCATAATATCTCTCCTGATACACAGGAAGATTGGCAATTATATCCTGCCCGGATACCACAAGAAAAGTACCCATAATTACTACGATACCAAGAGTAATAGCAAACACAATAATGGTTGTAAAAATATCCAACATACCAAATGAGCGCAGTTTATTTATAAGAGGCAAAAAAAGCAAAAACCAGAAAAATGCCATCAGGAGTGGAACGATCAGGTTACTTCCCGCCTTTAAGCCTGCTATCAAAATAACCAAATAAGCCATTGAAGCGAGTATGGAATTATTATATTTATCAACTTTCATAGTGCTACGTCTCCTTTATTAGCAGGTCGGGACGGATAACCCAAAACAGAATTAATGAAAAAACAGCACCCAGGATATCTGCCAACATATCTTCCTGAGCATCCCAGATGTCGCCTTGCGCCCCCAGGAACTCCACTCCCGCCTTGCCCCCGTCAGCAACGGCATACAGCCATTCGATGATCTCGTAACCCGCGGCAACAGCAGCAATGAAAAAAAGTCCAAAAAAACTTGCCAGTACAGGTCCTGCCCATTTCTTCCTCACCAGCAGTTCTGCTGCAGCAAAAGCATAAAAACCAACGATCACATGTCCTATGCGGTCAAAATTGTTTCTCTCGAAACCAAACAGATCCGTAACAAAATCAAAAGGAACATTTGCAAAGGTATAGTGCCCTCCAACCGTATGCCAGAACATCCATAGTGACATTAACGTATAGGAGAAATTACTAAAACGGAACTTTTTAAAAGTAGTTGCCAAAATCAAAAATGTAATGACGATCGGAATAACTTCCACGATCCAGACATCTCTGTCTACAGGTTTTATACCCAATGCAATAAATACAATTAAAAAAACAATTGCCAATAGATGAGGATACCATTTCATAAACCTATTTATCATTTTTTCTCCTTACTTGTTAAACTTTTTTTAGCAGCCATTTTTCCTATCTCTATCATCCTGTACGCTTTGTCGAAATCGTACGATTCACAACTGTCTCTTGGGATATCAATAACGATATCAGGTTTATACTCGGCAATATCATGTTTCGTAATGATACCTTGTGCCGCATCCAATGTTTGGCTAAGCACAGTAAAAATATCTACTTCTTTTTTCTTTGGGGTATCTGCCCCTATCATTTTAGATGCTTCATTGTAGTATTTTAATACTTCTCTATATAGCTCATTTTGTTGTTCTTTATGCTCTTTTGATATTTTGACCTTATATCTATTATGTATATTTGCATTGAGATTGACTGCAATGGTTATATCGGTAGTATCTGATGCAACGGGTTCCAGGGGTAACGGACTTAAAACACCTCCATCGACAAGAAGCATATTATTTTTTACAATAGGAGTAAAAATAGTTGGAATCGCAATAGAGGCTCTTATTGCGTCTATCAATTTTCCTTTTTGAAACCATACCTTTTTTCTATTTTCTACATCTGAAGCAACCGCTGTATAGTGTATAGGCAGATCTTCTATCTTCACGTCTCCAATTATCTCTCCCATTTTTGCATACACTTTTTCTGCGTCAATAATCCCCCCACTGTCAAAAGAAAAGTCAATCATCTCAAGCACTTCAAAAGTATCGAGGTGCAATATCCATTTCTTGTATTCTTCCAGTTTCCCGGCAGCATAGAGTCCTCCTATTAATGCCCCTATAGAAGAACCGGAAATAGATTTGATTTCATATCCATTTTTTTCCAGTATCTCAATGACCCCAATATGCGCATAACCTCTGGCTCCGCCGCTTCCAAGTACCAAAGAGACAGTTTTTTTAGCTTTTGACGGTTTTTCAATATGAGCATCTTTTTTGATATTTTCACTGCCGGCAAATAGCGAAAATGTCAATAGAATAACTAATAGCAGCTGCACAGTAAAACTCTTCATCATAATTTTATCCTTTGGTCAAAATGAAATACCATATTTAGCTTTTTCAAGCAGTTTTTGCAAATTTTCTACAGAAAGTTTTCCTCGTGCGGAATCAATGATCCCCTCTTTTTTCAACTCCTGAATATTAAGGTTGACCACTTTTCGTACCGAACCTATCATTTGTGCCAAAGCTTCATGGGAAAGGTCGTTTATCAGTTTAACAGAATGCTCTTTCTCCTGTTGAGTGCTTGTATCATCCACATATCGTAAAATCAACCTTGCCAATCTTGTTATGGTGTCATAGAGTGCCAGATCAGTAGCAGAATTTTCAAGCAGACGCATCCTGCTCCCCAGATAGGGCAAAAAGTTTTTATTGAATTCCGGATGAGTATCCAGCCAGTTCCGGGCAATATGCATAGAGCTTCTTAAGAGCTGAAGTTCATCAATAGCTTCAATAACAACTTCATGCTCCTCTCTGTCAAGCAGTGAAATAATATCAAAGGCATCTCCACCTTCTAAAATATTTATAATGTATTCCCGACCCGTTTCAGGGTTGATCTGTGAAATCTTAACCCTTCCGCTGATAATAACAAAAAATGACTCTTTTGTTTGCCAAGAGTGCACAATACTCTTTTTTGGCAGTGTCATGGGAGTAAAATGCCCTAAAATTTCTTCCATCATCTGTGCATCAACACCATGAAACAAAGTAGCACCTTGTAAAACGTTTATGCTTGGCAGGTAATAGGGTGAATCTTTTCTCATACTCTCTCCTTGAGGTGTTTTTTGGCAATAATACCAAATTCTATCATTTTATAGGACTAAACTGCAGATCAAGTTTAAAGCCTCCAAAAGCATCTATTTCTCTTTCTTTTCCCATCAATATAGCCTTACATACACGCTAAAACAACTTCCCTATTTTTCTAAAACCGTACCAGTACAAAAGTGCACCGAGCGTCAGTACACCGGCAA
>JAGGRU010000003.1 GCA_021159425.1 Sulfurovum sp. | reverse complement strand
TGGAACAGGCACATGCACCTACCAGAAAATCCATTATGTCACAAGAAGTCTATAGAGCATATAAAAAACAAAATATAAAAATGCTGGAAGCCCTGAAATCTGATATACGTAAACTTAAAAAACTAAAAGAAGATAAACTTTATTCACGTAACAAGACTCAAAATAAGATAAAGAAGATCATTAAAAAAAGAGAAAACTATGCGCAAAAGAAAGAGCAAAAAAAGAAGTTACTGAAAAAAATGTTTGTTGATGAAGAGAAATATAATGCAAAATTGGGAAAAATTGCAGATAGGCAGAATTCACTCAATGCAACTTTGGCAAAACTGAATATTTTACGCACACAAGAGGTTGAAGAAGCTCGAAAACAGGCTGCTGCGAGGAAAGAAGTTATACGTCTTGAAAAAGAGAGAAAGAGACGTATTCGTAAAGAGAAAAAATTGGCACGTGCCAAAGCTAAAAAAGCTGAAGAAGCTGTCAGGTTGGCAAAAACAAAAGAAGCAAAAAAAGCAGCTAAATTAGCAGTAAAAAAAGCAAAAAAAGAAGTGGAAAAGGTCAAAAAGAAAGCTTACAAACAAAGTGAAAGAATTCGAACTGTCAACTCTTCTTACCAAAAAACAAAAACATATGCTTATAAAGGCGGAAAAACTATTTCTCCTCTTTCCGGTGCAAGACTTATCAAAAAATTCGGTACCTATGTAGATCCTATTTATAAAATCAAGATTTTTAATGAATCTATCACGCTTAAAGCATCTTCCAATAAAAAAGTACAAAATGTATTGAATGGAAAAGTAGTATTTGCAGGGAAAAGTTCTATGCTTGGAAAAGTGGTTGTTGTTGCACACAGCGGAAAAATACATACAGTGTATGCGGGTCTCTCCCAGATAGCACCTAACATAAAAACGGGCCGTAAAATAAAAAAAGGATATGTGATCGGGAAGGTTTCAAGTAAACTTATGTTCCAGGCTACAAAAAACTCTAAACATATCAATCCATTGAAGTTAATAAGAATATAAATATGTTATTATTGTAAATAATCTTACAAGGCATATTTATGGATAAAGAATTTATAAAACTACCAGAGTTAACACTTAAAGCACTATTTGATTATAGTGTTGCTACTTACGCAAACCGCCCGGTTGTTCAATTTGTTGATGATGAAGCCATCACTTATAGACAGCTTGCTCAAAATGTGGAAATCATTCAGGAAATGTTACGTGCATATGGCATAGAACCGGGAGATAGAGTTGCACTCTATAGTGAAAATATGCCAAACTGGGCTGCTGTGTATTTTGCAGTTACCACAATGGGTGCTGTTATTGTCCCTATATTGCCGGACTTTCATACCTCAGAAGCGATGCATATTGCGGTACATGCAGAGTGTAAAGCGGCTTTTATTTCCCAAAAACTGTTTGAAACCATGCTGGATGAAACTCAACCGCCTGCTATGAACCTGCTTGTGATCTTAGACAGGCTTCTTATTTTGAAAAAGCTTTCAACTCCCTCAAAAATGGATCAAGTCATTAAAAAGAGTGGTGAGCATCTGAACAAAGCTATGGAGAAAATGGGAAAAGAGAAAAAAGAGGAGATGGAACATGTAATACAGGAAGATGATCTTGCTGCGATTATTTATACTTCCGGTACTACGGGGAGTTCCAAAGGTGTCATGTTAAGCCATAAAAATATTACTTTTGATGCTAGCGCTTCACAATTGGTTGTAGATATTTATAAAGAAGACCGTTTTCTCTCCATCTTGCCTCTTGCACATACTTATGAATGTACTGTTGGCATGGTGATCCCTGTTCTGAACGGTGCATCTATCCACTACATTCAAAAGCCGCCAACACCAACCATACTGCTTAAAGCCATGGCATCTGTCAAACCGGATTTTATACTTACCGTACCCTTGGTGATAGAGAAGATCTATAAAAATAAGATCTTGCCTAATTTTCAAAAGAATTTGCTCGTTAAAATGTTCTATGCCATCCCTTTCTTTCGTAAGAAACTCAATAAAATAGCCGGTAAAAAGCTTATAGAATCATTTGGCGGACAAGTTCGTTTCTTTGGTATAGGCGGGGCATCTGTTTCACCTACTGTTGAGAAGTTTTTACGTGAAGCGGAGTTCCCTTACTGTATTGGTTACGGATTGACGGAAACTGCGCCTTTTCTTGCCGGTACGAATCCGACTAAAACAAAATACAAGGCTATCGGTCCGGTTATTCCGGGAACGAAGTTCGATCTTAGAGATAAAAATGACGAGGGTATCGGTACCCTCTGGGCAAAAGGACCGAATATTATGATGGGTTATTATAAAGACCCGGAAAAGACAGCTGAAGTAATGGATGATGATGGTTGGTTCAATACGGAAGATATTGGGTATCTTGATGAGGATGGCTACTTCTTTATGAGTGGGCGTGCTAAAAATATTATTGTTGGTTCCAGTGGTGAAAATATCTATCCTGAACAAATCGAGGCAACTATAAATGCCAATAATTTTGTTGCAGATTCACTTGTGCTCGACAATGAAGGAGTGTTAACAGCACGTATTTATCTAGACTATGACAAGCTTGATAAAATACTTGGTATCAAACACAAATCTGAGACAAAAACACATGCCAAAGTGGCTGAACTTCTTGAAGAGATCCGTGTAGAAGTCAATAAAAGTGTTTCAAGTTTTTCTCGTATTAAAAAAGTGATCGAACAGCGTGAAGAGTTCATTAAGACACCAACGAAGAAGATCAAACGTTATTTGTATGTGTAGGTAAATTTATATAATCATTCATATTTTAACGTTTATTACTTATTTTTGCACATAAATGCTTAAATATTAATGATTATATGCTATACTTTATCTATGTATGAATTAATGAACACTAAAGAAATTATGTCATCAATGGGTCAAAAGATAAAAACAAAACGAATTTCTTTGGACTACACGCAAGAGGAATTCTCTGCGAAATCGGGGGTAGCTTTATCTACCTATAGAACATTTGAAAAGTCAGGAAAAGGCTCTTTTGAAAACTTTATAGCAATACTCTCTGCTTTAGGGTCTCTGTCAGAACTGGAAAGACTTTTACCTCAAATATCCTTTTCTCCAGTGGCAGAGTTTAATAAAAAAAAGACAAAAGAACGATTGAGAGTGAAAAAGAAAAACTCAGATATCTTTACTGCAACAAGTGATTCCCTAGAAAAACCATCTTCAAAAAAACCATCTTCGTTTCTACAAAAGATAAAGGTAAAAAATGACAAGAATTAAAATTCAGTACAGTGAGGCACTAAATGCCGAATCTTAAAAGAAGTAAAATAGAAGTAAAAATATATGGACAAAGTGTTGGCTATCTTGTAAGTAAAGACAACATGGTCTACTTTGAATACGACAGTACTTTTAAAGCAAAGCAACTTGAAATCTCTCCACTAAAGTTATCTACCAAAGAAACATCTGTCTATACAAACACAGATGACAGGTATTTTAACTCTTTAGCAGGTGTATTTTCAGACTCATTACCCGATAAATTTGGTAATAAAATCATAGATAAGTACTACGAACAAAAAGGTTTATACGATGAAAAGCTCAACATCTTACAGAGATTGGCTTACATAGGTTCAAATGCGATGGGTGCGTTGGAGTATGTACCTTCTGTGCTTACAGATGAGATAAAAGAATCCCTTGAGATACGCCACTTGGTAGAAGAAGCAAGACAAGTACTTCAAGGCAACATACAAACAACCATACCAGAAATAATGGAAGCAGGTGCCAGTGCAGGTGGAGCCAGAGCAAAAGCCGTCGTACAATGGAACAAAGAAAGCCATGATATACTCTCAGGACGCATAGAGCCTAAGACTGGTTATGAACAATATATCATCAAATTTGATGGTGTCTCTGCAGATAAAAAAAGTGAGGACTAC
>JAGGRU010000319.1 GCA_021159425.1 Sulfurovum sp. | reverse complement strand
AAAATTTACAGTTTGTAAAAAAACAATAAAATAATTTAAAAGGAGAATAAAATGTATAATCAATTAAGAGGGTCTCTTAGCATAATTGCTACGTTGGCTTTGGTAGCAGGGGTACAGGTACAGGCGGCAGATTCCAAAGGTTCTCCCATTGGTATTACCCCTAACATGTCAGATACTGCCGGTATGAATACAAAAAACTACTCACCGTTTGCGGGAAAACATTTCCCCACTCGTGTTTTCTGGGGTGATACCCATGTCCATACGAAAAATTCTCTTGACGCCCGTGGCTTTGGTGTCACATTAGGTCCAGAGGAAGCGTTCCGTCTCGCTCGTGGTGAAGAGGTTGTTTCTTCAAATGGTGAGAAAGTCAAGTTGCGTCTGCCACTCGACTGGCTTGTCGTTGCCGATCACTCCGATGGTATGGGTGCTATGGATGAAGTATTTGCCGGTAATCCTGAACTTTTGAAGGATCCTACCGTACGTGGGTGGTATAATGCGTTTGCCAAAGGGGGCGATGCAGCCGGTAAAACCACAGTTGAAGTGATCAATTCCTTCTCTCAGGGAAAGATCCCCAAGGTACTTACAGATCCGGATTTCATCCAAACTGTGTGGGACAGATATATCAAGACAGCTGAACAATTTAATGATCCTGGTCATTTCACTGCTATCATAGGTTACGAATGGACTTCTACAGAAAATGGGAACAACCTCCACCGTAATGTACTTTATCGTGATGGTGGAAATCTTGCCCGACAGATGCTTCCATATACAGCGGCAGAGAGTTTTAATCCCGAAGAGTTATGGAAGTGGATGCAACGTTACGAGGACAAAACCAGTGGTAAGGTACTAGCACTTGCTCATAACGGTAATATGTCAAACGGTATGATGTTCCCGGTTGAAGTAAACCCTGATAGCGGAAAGCCTCTGACAGGTGATTATATGAAAAACAGAGCCCGTTGGGAACCACTCTATGAGGTCACTCAGATCAAAGGTGATGGAGAGACGCATCCCGTGCTTTCCCCGAACGATGAGTTTGCTGATTTCGAAACACTTGCAATCGGTAACCTCAATCTAACGGTTCTCAAAACAGAAGAGATGCTTAAGACTGAGTATGCAAGAAAAGCCCTGAAAGATGGGCTCAAACTAGAAGAAAAGTTTGGTACGAATCCTTACAAGTTCGGAATGGTTGGATCCTCGGATGCTCATACTGCTTTGGCGGCTATGGGTGAAGATAACTATTTCGGAAAACATGCAGGTACAGAACCATCGAAGGATCGTATCGATCATCCGATGGCTGAATTTTCAGGTCACCGTTATGAAGGTTGGGCGATGTCTGCCTCTGGGTACGCAGCTGTATGGGCAACAGACAATACAAGAGAAGCTCTTTTTGATGCGATGAAGCGTAAAGAGGTCTATGCTACAACAGGACCTCGAATGCTTGTTCGCTTTTTTGGAGGTTGGGATTTTACCAAAGAAGATGGCTTAAATCGCCTTCCGGCAGAAATCGGATATAGCAAAGGTGTACCGATGGGTGGAGACCTTTATACAGCACCTGATGGTAAAGTTCCATCTTTTCTTGTAGCAGCAATGAAAGATCCCTACAGTGGAAATCTTGATCGTATCCAAGTGATAAAAGGTTGGCTTGATGCAAAGGGTGAGACGCATGAAAAAGTCTACGATGTTGCTTGGAGTAATGCAAAAGAGCGTAAACCTGATGCAAAAGGTAAACTACCTGCAGTTGGTAATACAGTGGATGTGCCTAATGCTACTTGGACCAATACCATTGGAGCTCCTGAGCTAATCACAGTTTGGAAAGACCCTGACTTTGACCCTAAGCTAAAGGCTTTCTATTATGCACGTGTGATAGAAATACCAACGCCACGTTGGACTGCTTACGATGCTAAACATTATGGACTTAAAGTTGGTTCAGAGGTTCCTATGATCATTAAAGAACGTGCTTACACTTCTCCGATCTGGTATACACCTACTACAAACTAAAACGCTCAATGACGATTGCCACCTTTGTGGCATCGTTTCTTTTAAACCCTATCGTCTTTAGATAGAAGTTTTACTATAATTATATATCTTTTTTTGGAGTAATTATCCCCTATGAAACCCATCACAGCCATTTTCAAATCCCCTCTATTACATTTTTTAGTTCTTGGTCTACTTCTTTTTGTAGCCTTTGCCTGGCTCAATCCGGAGAGCACAGAACGAAATGAACGCATTACAATAAGCAAAGGGCAGATCAAAAATATGTCAGAGCGTTATGTTAAAAAATGGAAAAGAACTCCGACAGCTCAGGAGCTTAAGTCGATTATCGATGATTATGTGATGACTGAAATGTATTACAGAGAAGGATTAAAGTTGGGATTGGACAAAAACGATCCTATCATCAAGAAACGTATACGTCAAAAAACAGAAATGATAGTCAAAGATGTCATTTCGCTTTTGGATATAGATGACAAGACACTACAAAAGTATCTTGATACACATAGTGATAAGTTTACCACAGATGCTGTTTATACTTTCGATCAGATCTACATCAACCCTGCTAAACATTCATTAGGTCTCAACACATATCTTCTGGAAGTGAAAAAACAGTTGGATGAAACAGGTAGTGCTACAACGGATTCACTTATGTTACCCGGACATTATAAAGACAGCACTTCCAGTAGGATCAACCGTGAGCTTGGTAAAAATTTCTCTAAAGCACTTGATAGTATTAAGCTAGATGAATGGTCAGAACCATTACAGGGAGCACTAGGCGTACACTTTGTCAAATTGACAAAACGGGCACCTGTAAAGCTGCCTAATCTAGAAGAAGTACGTGATGAAGTTCTTCGTGAATATCTGTCAGAAAAACGTAAAGAGATACTTGCAGTTCAACGCAAACAGATGTCTAGAAACTATGAAATAGTCATCGATCTGAACAGTAGTACGAGCCAAAAGGCTGATGTTAAATGAAATGGTTTAAAACGCTCCTGACCTTTTTAGTATTATTTTCAGCATTGAGTTTTGGAGATGAGATCCGTCCGTCTTATCTGCAGATCAAAGCATTGGGTGCAAACGCTTATGATGTGATTTGGAAAGTACCGACAAAAAACAATGTGTTAATACCCACTTTACAAGTAGAGTTTGACAAGGATGTCAGGGAGATCAAAAAACCGGCAGGTGTTGTGGTTGAACGCTCGTTCATTAAAAACTGGCGTATTCACCGTGCTGAGGGACTAGCCGGTACTAAAGTCAAAATCATAGGACTCTCTTCAAGCACTTCAGAAGTGTTACTGCGTATCATCGATGAGGAAGGATCAATCATTACAGGCAGTATCAGTCCAGATGATCCCGAATATACTTTTGTCTCATCTGTAAGTAGATGGGATACGATCAAAACATATACTGAACTTGGTACAGAGCATATACTTGAGGGGACAGATCATTTACTTTTTGTTGCCTGTCTGGTGATGATCGCCAGCACCTTGGGAAAGCTTCTCTGGACGATCACCGGTTTCACTTTGGCACACTCGGTAACGCTCTTTCTTGCTGCAATGGATTGGATACGTGTACCTATCCCTCCCATCGAAGCAGCGATTGCATTAAGTATTGTATTTTTAGCTTTGGAGATAGTCAAAGGAGATAAGAACAGTTTGACCTATCGTTACCCTGGTGTTGTCTCAAGTAGTTTTGGTCTCTTACATGGTTTTGGATTTGCCTCCGCCTTGATGGAAATAGGACTGCCTCAAAATGAACGGATTACAGCATTACTCTTTTTTAATGTTGGGGTAGAAGTTGGACAATTGATCTTTGTAGCGTTCTTGTTGACACTTGCATGGTTCATTCGTAGCCTATGGAAGAAGAGTACTGAAGTAGTGTGGTCAAAACTTGTGGGATACCTTATAGGATCTGTAGCA
>JAGGRU010000218.1 GCA_021159425.1 Sulfurovum sp. | reverse complement strand
TTTCCACCGCATGTCCCCTCCTGAATGTAGAGGCGAGAAGAGAGAGCAGCCGTGGCATGAGCGCCAACTCCCTTCCCACAGCGTTGGCGGCCGCTTTCATGTCGCCATGTGCGCTCCTCCCGCGCCTGGCCCCTTGTATTTTTGCCGCTGTAGGAGAAACTTATACTTGTGCAAGGCTTTCCAACACCAGCCTTGAGATCAATTACAACGGGATAGCACTCACGCAGTACATGTGAAGCGCTCCTCCGCTATCAAGCTAAAGCGATAGGATTACCGTGTGACTAGCTGAGTGCAAGTCACCTACTTACCAAGGAGCATCTAGAGTGACAGACAAGATTGCAGAAAGGGTTTCCAGGGTACTGTTCTCCGCGGAACAGATTGAGCAGCGGGTACACGAGGTCGGAAAGCAGATCTGTCTTGACTACACCAACGGGAGCGCGAAGGACCCGAAGCAACGTCCGCCTCTCCTCGTCTGTGTCCTGCACGGGGCGCTGGTATTCATGGCCGACCTGGCGCGACAGATTCCGACCGAGGTTGAATACGATTTCATCTCCGTCTCCTCATACGGCAACGGCACGTCTCCCGGTGCGGTTCGGCTCGTCAAGGACCTAGAGCGCCCGATCGAAGGGAGGGACGTACTGATCGTCGAGGATATCGTGGATACAGGCTACACAATCGACTATCTCAGGCGAGGGTTCGCCGCCCGCCGCCCCGCCTCGATTCGCATCTGCAGCCTGATCGACAAAGTGGCACGGCGCGAGACGGATGTGCAGGTAGATTACGTGGGCTTCCCGTTGCAGGAAAACGCATTCATCGTCGGCTACGGGATGGACTATCAAGAACTGTACCGAAATCTGCCGTTCATCGGCGTGCTAAAGCCGGAATTCATCAAATGACGACGCCATTCTACACAATCGGAATCGAAAGCTCGTGTGACGAGACTGCCGTTGCTGTTGTGAACGGCGAGAGAGAACTCATGTCGAGCCTCATCTACTCGCAAGCACAGATGCACGCTCGCTACGGAGGCGTCGTCCCAGAGGTCGCCTCGCGAGATCACTTGCGAAAGCTGCCGTACCTCGTTCGTGATGCGCTGGCTGAAGCGACGATCGATATGGAGGATGTCTCACTGGTCGCCGCGACCTACGGGCCGGGGCTGGTTGGGCCGCTCCTCGTGGGGCTGTCCTACGGTAAAGGGATGGCGTTCGGCCTGGGGGTGCCGTTCATCGGCGTGAATCACCTCGAAGGGCACATCTTCGCTCAGCGCCTTTCGGATACGGAGATCGAGCCGCCGTTCATGGGGCTGATCGTCTCCGGTGGGCACACCAGCCTGGTCGATGTTGCCTCCTACGGCGAGTATCAACTTGTGGGGATAACGGTGGACGATGCAGCCGGGGAGGCATTGGACAAGGTGGGGAAGATGCTCGGGATCGGCTACCCCGCTGGTGCGGAGATCGATCGGCTAGCATCCCAAGGCAATCCTACCGCGATCAACTTCCCTCGTCCGATGTCCGCCTCACCCGGCTTCGACTTCAGCTTCGCCGGCCTCAAGACAGCCGTCCTCTACCATCTGCGAAAGCACCCTCGCGAGAGGAAGGAAGACGTCGCGGCATCCTTCCTGGCGAGCGTCGTTTCCGTCCTCACCAAGAAGTCACTCGACGCAACAAAGAGGTATCACAGAGAAAACCTCGTCGTAGTCGGGGGCGTGGCTGCCAACTCGCACCTGCGTGAGCGCATGCAGACGGATGGCAAGCAGAAGGGGATCCATGTCATCTTCCCAGCGATCAAGTACTGCACTGACAACGCCGCCATGATCGCCGCAGCGGGGGCGTACCATCACCTTGTGTTGCGCGAATCGCACCCACTATCGCTCGGCCCACAGCCGTCCCTCTCGCTGTAGACTTCATCTTCAACACAACAGCAGCAATATTGACCAACGCTATGATGCGCACCATAATATCGCTGTAGGTTCATGAGGATGATCGGCGTGCTCATGCTTGATCTTGTATCGGAACTACAAGCACAGGCGAAGGAGGACGAACCATGCAAGACACGGCTTTCAAGTATAAGCTGAATGTGCAAGAGGACGGCAAGGTGGAACTGAGAGTTCCTCTACCCAAGGGCACGCGGGTCGCTGTCTTCGTTGTGAAAGAGAGTGAGGACGACTTAGGCGATCTTGTGCTGGCAGCGAAGAGTTCTCTCGATTTCTGGGACAACTCCATTGACGATGAAGCCTGGAACAATGCCTAACCAACGTGACATTGTCCTAGTTCCAATCCCGTTCACTGATCTAACATCGAAGCGGCATAGGCCCGTTGTTGTGGTCTCCAACAATGGGTACAACCGCAAAGCAGAAGACATTGTCGTGGTGGCGATGACTTCAAACCTTAAACCAGCCGCTTAGAGCCTGTCCGACAAACCAACTTGTCTTTCTCGTATTAGATAAATATAGTATCTGTATCTGATGGAGTTGGAGGTACGTGTGATGGCATACAACTTTCTACCATACGATGAAGAACAGCTGTATCTACTTCCGGCATCGATAGTGGAGTGGGTGAAGGACGACAGTCTGGCACGCTTTGTGGGGGAGACGGTGGACCTGTTAGATCGGCGTGGTCAGCTGAAAGGATTCTACGAAGGCTACCGCAAGGACGGGTGGGGACACCCGGCATACCATCCACGGATGCTAGTGAAGGTATTGGTGTACGGGTACAGTGTAGGAGTGACGAGTTCGCGCAAGCTGGCAGCGGCATGCGAGAACGATGTAGCGTTGAGATACCTGACAGCGAACCAACAGCCGGACTTTAGAACGATCTCTGCCTTTCGTAAGGAGCATCTGTCAGCGTTGAACGAGCTGTTTGAACAAGTGTTGGGGCTGTGCAAAGAGGCGGGGTTGGTGAAGCTAGGGCGAGTAGCACTGGATGGGAGGAAGGTAGCGGGGAATGCGTCATTGGACCAGAACCGGGACGAGGCATGGTTCAGAGAGGAAGCGAGGAAGCTAGTGGCGGAAGCGGAGAGAGTGGATGCGGAGGAGGATGAGAGATACGGGAAGGAGAGGCGAGGGGACGAATTACCGAAAGGGTTGCGAAGGAGGGAAGAGCGAGGGAAGCGACTGGAGGCGGCGTTAGACCGGATCGAGGAGAAGAAACGGCAAGCGGCTGTGAAGCAAGAGAGGAAGATCGAGAAGCGGAGGACGGAGGAAGAGAAGACAGGGAGGAAGGCGCGAGGGCGCAAACCGAAGGATCCTGAGACGGCGGCGCTGGAGGCAGCCAAGAAGACGAAGGCGAACGTGACTGACCCGGAGAGTCGGATCATGAAGACACGGCGGGGGTGGGTACAGGGGTTCAACGGGCAGGCGGCAGCTGAATGTGATAATCAGGTGATTGTAGCGCAGGACGTGACGCAGGAGGAGAACGACGTAAGACAGTTAGGTCCGATGCTGAAGAGATGTGAGGAGCAGGCGGGAGGACGGCCGAGCGAGGTATTGGCGGATGCGGGGTACTGGAGCGAGGAGAACGCGAAGTTAGAGAGTGCGGAGACGGAGCTATTCATTGCCACGAAGAAGGACTGGAAGGAGCGCCAGGCGATGCGGGAGGCGCCACCGCCGAGGGGAAGGATTCCCAATGGGTTGTCGGCAAGGGAGCGTATGGAGCGGAAACTGTTGACGAAGCGAGGGCGGGAAGCATACAAACAACGCGGGTCAACGATTGAAGCGGTGTTTGGGCAGATGGTGATGCGGGGGTTAGTGCAATTCAAGTTACGGGGGTTGAAGAAAGTGCGTGCTGAGTGGTCATTGTGGTGTACGACGCACAACCTGTTGAAACTATGGCGGAGTGGATGGAGAGCGGGGCAAGCAGTGGAATGAGGTTAGGGCAGTAAGTGTTCACTGAGCAGGCGGTGCGCCGTCAACGGTGTGTACACCTGCCTGTCTGAGTGGTAAGAAGCTGTTACGACTTCTCCA
>JAGGRU010000116.1 GCA_021159425.1 Sulfurovum sp. | reverse complement strand
TGTGAGAGATATTCCAGAACCGGTATTTTACACGATTGCAAAAGGTGATACACTTTGGGGAATTTCTTCAGACTTCTATAAAGACGGAGCAAAATATCCAATGATCGTTGAAGCCAATCTTGAAGTGATCAAAGATGCGGATAAGATCTATCCTGGACAGGCTATCAGAATTCCAACTCTAGCATAAAAATTACGCTAAATTCTTATTCAATATGACTAAAAGTATTTGATATATTCAGATACTTTCAGTTTTCTTATTATCTAAAATGTAAATAAATAGTGAGATGCTACTCTTCTATTTTACGCACACCCCATCGAAATTTATCTTTATAAAAACCTTTATCCAGTTCTGAAATAGTTACTCCATAAGCTTTACCCGAACTTGAATGGATGAACTTTCCCTCACCTAAGTAGATACCGCTATGGTTAATGTGTTTTCTCTCGTGGGTATCAAAGAAAAGTATGTCTCCTCTTTTGAGTGCATCGCGTTTTAGATGATCAGCACTTTGAGATTGCGTGCGTGAAGATCGTGGAATATTAATGCCATTGTTTTTAAACACATAATAGACAAAACCGGAGCAGTCAAAATGGTCAGGTCCTGCTTTTGCAGGCATATAACTATCACCCAATTTACTTTTTGCAAGGGTAATGAGTTTTTCTACCTTTGCATTGTAGGGAGTTGTGTTATCCTCAAGTGTTACAACTTCACTTTTTCTCTTATTGACTTTAGAAACCAAAGAGATATGGCTTCTATTGTGATCCATAAGAATTTCACAGTTTTGATCGTGTTTTAGCACTAAAGTATAGGTATCTGCACTATTTTTAACACTCTCTATTTGAATACGGCAGTCAACTTTTTTCTGATTTGCTGCATAAAGTGTCGTTAAAAAAAGAAAAACACTAAAAGTAAAAACAGACTTCATTAAAATGTCGTACTCTTATGTAATTTCAATTGCCAGGTCGCTTCACCCGGAACAAGTTTATACTCCAGTTGACGCATACCGCCTGTCGGGTTTGCATTGTTATCTTCTTTTTTATAGACTGGGAAACGTCTTGCAAAAGAGTTTTCAATGATGGTAAATTCATCATGTCCCATATAACCAACACTGTTCTTTTTATCATCTTCCAATGCTGGCAGATAGATCCCGGAGAGTGATTTTTTGTTATTGACGCTGTAGGCAATAAGAGTACCGTAAGAGCCGCTACCGGCAGAGTTAACATAGACATAAATTTCCGGGGAACCGTCATTGTTAAGGTCTGCAACCTCTGCACCTGTCACAGAGCCGTCTATCTCCTGTTTTATAACATCGTTCAGGCTCTCAAGACCACTTGGCGTAATGGTCAATTTATTAAGTGAACCTTCATTGGTGGCTTGCACATGAAAAGTAATGCCTTGAAGTTTTAGCACTTTATCAAAACTTCTTGAAACTGTAGCAGATACAGCCGGAGCTTCTGCTGTACTTTTGCTCTTAGATAAATTAAATTTATTTTTCAAATCCTCAATTGGATGATTTGCATAAAGATTTGTTGCCAATAGTGCCGTAGCAAGTAAAATAGTTTTTGTTAATTTTATTTTCATTTTATTTCCTTTTATAAACCGTTATTACTTACTTAGCTTTAACTGTAATTTATCATAACCATAGACATCATCAAAAAAACTCACGGTACCATCTTTAGCAACCAGTGCGGTAAGGTAGACAATATCAACAGGAATCGACTTTGACAATCTGTATGGTGTTTTTTTATTCTCCTTCAGGATCTGCTTGGATCTTTCCGCATCTATCTTTGGCTCGATCTCTGCAAAGGCTTCAAGGAGTTCAAATGGTTTACCCAATCTGACACAACCGTGGCTCAAAGCTCTGTAATCTTTTACAAATAAGTAACGTTGATTGGTATCATGCATATAGACAGAGTATTTGTTCGGAAAGATGTATTTGACCTTTCCCAAAGCATTTTTTTCACCAGGAGACTGCATAAATTTGTAAGGAGGAAGTTTTCTGCCGTATTGGTGCCAGTTGACTTTGTGCGGGTTTACTCTAGGAGAGTGTTCAGAATATCCTGTGTGGATCTCAATGTTCTTTTTATCGGTATATCCCGGGTCTTTTTTCAGTTTTGGTACTGTTTCATGCCTGATGATACTTGCCGGGATACGCCAGTATGGGTTTAACACAATCGTTCTTACCCTACCATAAAAAATAGGTGTCTCATGCCCTTTTCTTCCCGTAATGACCCTCATGGAACGCATTATCTCTTTATCGTCATACATATACATCGTAAACGAAGGAATATTGACATAAATATGATATTTGTCCTGGTCTCGCTTGATCCACTTGATACGATCCAGATTGAGTTTGAGTTTTGCCACTTTCTCTTCAGCACTTACATTTAGTGCTTTACGTGTCATTTTTCCCACAAATCCTTCTGCTTCCAAACCGTGTCTGGCTTGGAACTTTTTAACGGCATCTACCAGACAACCTTTGTATCTATTCCCTGTTTCATTGCCATCACAGACATAGTCACCTTCTATTGCCAGTCTTTCTCTCAATGCAGGCACAAGAGAAGAGCTCATTCCCGGTTTCAGATTTTTAAAGTCAGGCAAGGTTTCCCACCCACCTTGTACCACAATATCTTGATATTTTTTCAAAGCATTTAACATTCGGTCATAATGGTTAAATACAGGTTTTGCCTTTTTGAACGCGTAGCCCAGTGACTTATGTTTCATTGACTCTATGAGTAAACCCTCAGGTGTCTCCAAAATAGGGTGTACCGTCCACACCCCGTGTTTCATGGTTGTACGGATGGCATGCTCAAATTTTTTCCAGTTTATGTCACCATACAGTTTATGTGCCATGAAATCCTGATAGAGTTTTGCAATTTTAAATTCCTTGGCAGCGATCTCTTTTTTGTCTGTTGGTACTTCTGCATTTTTAATAGCTTCATATTCACGATAAATCGTAGAATTCTGCTCTAAAGTGATATCTGAGTCTATGTATGAAAAAAGTGTCTTGGCGTAGTCTGTCAAACCTTCTTCTGTAATCCAGATAGGGTTAAAGTCAAGTAGCTCATACATGGCTTTAAGTCTGTCGTCTTTGTCTTTGCCAATGAGTCTTGCCGCCAACGCTCTGTACTTTGCCTGCTTGACTTCTGCAACAGTCAGGTTCAGGTCACGCTGGAAAGTGGCATCAATAATTCTTTCATCTGCGATCTCATCGATCGCAGACATAATACTTTTCTCTTCTACTGCTTTTTTTAAAAGCGTGATAGCATCGTATTTACTCTTTTTATTTTTTAAAATGGCATCAATACTCTTAGCATATAGTTTCATGATCCCAATTTCAATTTTAGCTTTATCTTCAATAGAATCAGAAGCAAAAGCGTTATTCTCATTTGGAAGTAATGCTTTATATTGTGCAACCAAATCTTTATGTAAGCCTTTTTTAAAATCATTTTTAAGTTCAGAGAGCAACATTTCTGTATGGTAAGAAAGATAATCTTTATCAACCCAGATCGGTTGATAATCAATAATTTTATAGAGGTAATTCACATACTTGGAAGCATTTTTAAGCTCTTTTTTGATCTCAACCGTCATTTCTTTGTTAAAAGCTACCTGATCTTGTTTCGCTACTTCTTCATAACCCTCTGCAGCAAAAAGTGAGCCTAAGCTCAACATCAATGCCAATACAATTGTTTTTAGTTTCATTTGCTTCCCTGTTCTCATTAATATTTCTCTTTATGACTGCCGGTCTCAGCATCATACTCTTTAAGATCTTCTTTAAACTGTGCTACTTCCTGTTTTAAGAACTGAATGTAGTGTCCACGCATTATGATCACCGGCATACCAACCTTTGCCCATTTGAAAAGTGCAGAGATATCTTGTCTGCCTACATGAATACACCCGTGTGACATTCCTGCTATATTACCAAGATGTAGAGCTTGTCCATCATGGGTAAACTGAATTTCAAA
>JAGGRU010000304.1 GCA_021159425.1 Sulfurovum sp. | reverse complement strand
TGCTCACAGCCATAGCCACTGGAGACAGACGAGAATATTCTGCCTTTAAAAAAGTGAATATTGGGAGAGAAGAAGGCGAAGAGGTCATAGACTTTCTCATAAAAGACGGGTTTTTGATCTTTGACAAATCTGTAGAGAAACCAGTGAATGAAAAAGATGGTATTTCCGATAAGCTTTTATTTGTGACGCCCTTTATGCGTTTTTGGTTCGCAGTCATTTCTCCTACTTACAAAAGTATCAAAGAGGGTGAGTATGAGGAAGTGAAAAAACGCTGGTCTCATATGAAGGCAGATTTTTCTACACTCATTTATGATCAATTGGTTTTAGAAATGCTTAAACAAGGTTTTAAAGATGCTTTTGAGGGTGATCCTATTGTTGCTATAGGCGGTTACTGGGATAAAAATGTTGAAATAGACATTTTGATAAAAAGAAAGTCTGGTGAACTGATAGCAGGGGCAAGCAAGTATTCAAAAGTCAAGGCTAACAAAAGTGAAGTAACAAAACTAAAAGAGAAATGTTCTCAGGCCGAATTGGATGTAGGTACTTTTGTCATTTTTTCAAAAAACAAGTTTTCATCTGAACTTAAAAAGGAAAAAGGAGATAAATTACAACTTTTCTCTTTAAGAAACCTTACGGGTCTGCTTGCTGAACTAAGTGAAAAAGACTTGCTTGCCTATACAAATAAAAAGTATTAACCCCTGTTGATATTCAATTTATCAATAATAATACTTTAAAACATTATAATTAGTTTAATAAATATACGAGGAAATGAAATGAAATGTATGATACTGGCAGCGGGTCTTGGAACACGAATGCAACCTCTTACCAATACAACACCCAAGCCTTTACTCAAGGTGGGAGGAATCCCCCTTATCGTCTGGCATATTGAACGTTTGGCACATGACGGGTTTAAAGATATTGTTATTAACGTAGCACACTTGGGCTATAAGATCATTGAAGAACTTGGAGACGGTTCACAATGGGGTGTGAACTTACAGTATTCGGATGAACAGGAAGAGGGATGTTTGGAAAGTGCCGGAGGTATTATTAAAGCTTTGCCATTACTTGGAGATGAGACATTTTTGGTTGTCAATGGAGACATTTTTACAAACTATGAGTTTCAAGAGCACAGGAAATTAGCTAATGGTATAGTCGCACATCTCATACTCATACCGAATCCCGATCATAATTCTGAGGGTGATTTTGCATTGGATGGACATAAAATAGTAGATTCAAAACAGTATACATTCTCTGGCATTGGGTATTATTCTCCAAAGCTTTTTGAGGGTGTTTCTTATGGTAAGAGCAGTACCATTCCATTGCTAAGAGCAGCGATGAAAGAAGGCAGAGTGACTGGTGAACTTTTTGAAGGTGAATGGCTGGATATAGGTACACCACAAAGACTTGAACTTTTGAATGCACAGCTTTTCAATAGTAATTAGAGTATTTACATTATAATAAACAAATTCAAATTCAAGGAATAATCAATGACAAAAATAAAACTACTATCGGCAGCAGGTTTTGCTTTACTTTTAATGACAGGATGTACTACGAATCAACCTTCTTTTGATCCAACGGATACGGCAGTAGAAGTCGTTGACGGAAAATCATATAATATCCCTAAAGGTGCACATCCTTCTCCCTATGTAGATGCTAAAGTGATCAAATTTTACCAAAAAGTAGGTTTGACAGAGTGTAAAGAGGGTGATATTACCTGGGAAGAAGAGAAAGCGAAAGAAGAGATAAATGTTGCCATAGGCAAAGGGGACAGATCTATCCATAAAAAACTTGCCAAAGAGGGTAGAATAGGATGCGTAAGTCCTATTAAATAGATAAATACTTGTCAAGGCAGCAAATGAGACTGCCTTGTTTTTATTTATTCACAATACACTCACAATTTCTTACTATTATCCGTAAAATTTCAGAAGGACAATAATGAAAAAATATATCTTAGTACCAATAATGGTACTTATAGGCTTTGGTTCATCCGTAATGGCTGATCCTTATAACGATACAAATGTACCTGCCTCATACCATCCTGTACCACAGAGTGTTTCTTACCCTTATATTGGTATAGCATATGGTATGACAAAGGTAGAAGATGACTATATTTACGAAGACCATTATGGTTACTACAATGAGCATACAGAGATAGATTTTGATGCATTAATGTTACAGGCAGGTTACCAATATAACCCTTATATAGCAGTAGAGTTCAGATATTGGTTTTCAATGAGTGATGGAGATTATAGTTTATCATCAGGATGGATTCCGGATGCTGGAAGTTATTCTGACTTTGATGCCTGGGGATTGTACTTAAAACCTATGTATCCTGTGACAAATGAATTTTCAATCTATGGTCTCTTGGGTTTTTCAGGCGTAGTGGTTGATGGTGAATTTGGTTGGGACTTACTTAATGAGAATAGTTTCTCATGGGGAATAGGAGCTTCATTTGATTTTACTCCAAATATAGGAGTTTTTGTAGATTATGTATCACTGTATGATGATACTTTTGACAATTACGGTTATTACAGTTACGATTATTACTCTCCGGGAGATACAAGTGTGAATACCATAAATTTTGGTCTAAGTTATAAGTTTTAATATTAGAAGAGCCCTTATGATCGCCATAGCGGTGGGACTGGCAGGGTGTGCGAGTAATGGCAGAACGGCAAGTTTCCATGATCCCGATAAACTGCATCAAATACGTGTCAACAAAAGCACCAAACAACAAGTCAAAAACCTGTTAGGTGAGCCGCAGAGTATCACCCAGCACAGCAATGAGACAGAGAGTTGGACCTATCAGAGTACGCATACTACTTATACTGAGAAGTATGCTGCCAAGAAGGCACTCTCTTTTGTTCCAATCCCCTATTTGGGCACTGCCGTAGGATTGGCAGACAGTGTGGTGGATGTTGGTCCAGACAAGATAGGAGAGACGAAAATTTTTTCTTTAACATTCAACAAAAAGGGTGTGCTTAAGGAGACGAAAAGGGAAACAAAGCATTTCTGATGATAATGTTATTATGATTGCAGAGCAAGATATTGAGCAACGCCATCTTCATCATTAGAGTGAGGCAACACAATGTCTGTAACCGCTTTCACTTTTTCTCGTTCCAGCTCTCTCTCAAGATGTAACGTCTACATCAACTTCAACAATAAATAAACTTCTATAAATACAACAACACTCTATATGTGTTTCACCTCAGGAGAGGTGAAACAAGGGTAAGATGAATTTTTCTTATTTATCCCTAAAAAATCCATATATACAAGTTTTTATGAAAATGGTGAATTGCCGGTAAACCTATTTTATCAAACCATTCTCTCTAAAATTATTAATTGATTCAAAACCTTATAATCTTATATATTTTTTGCAAATAGTAGTTTCGTTTCATAGGTTTTTATTCCTACCATCTCCATTTCATCATTATAAAATCAGTAAATAATAAAGATTTTACCCTCTATTCTCATAACATCACTAGCTTTAGAATCTAAACTTAACTCCAATGATCGGACCACTGAGGTCAAGGTCACTAAATCCAACAAAGCCGTCGTTGAACTCCCATTTAAGATAACGGTAGCCTACAAGTAAATCAAAATTTTCATATTTGTAGCCGACTCCAGCCAAAGCTTGATATGTTATGTCCGCATCTCCACTTCCTACATTGAATATGAAGGGCATATACCATTTTTCATTCAGCTTATAGTTACCCTTCATACCGACAATCCCATTCCAGCTTGTATCTGAATCAGACACCTCTGCTATAGGCAGTGTAATTTGTGATTTCATATATAAGTAACGTACACCCGCTAGAAGATCAAGATTCCACTGGTCCGACTCTACAACATTATAGGCAGCATAAGGTGTCACAACCCAAGTTCTAAGTTGAATCTTTTCAATTGGCAGTGGTGAATCAAGTTCGCCATCAACCTTCAGGTAAAGGACATCTGTCTCAAAAGTCCACTTACC
>JAGGRU010000387.1 GCA_021159425.1 Sulfurovum sp. | reverse complement strand
AGAGGTAAGTCGTATTGAAGACCTTTTTAAACAGATAGCAGATCGTAACAGCAAAGAAGAGGCAAATGAAATGAAGGATAGTACAGATGAATCTTGATGTACAAATAGCAAAGATCATAGAAGCCAATGGTGCAGCTCTCTATGATACTGAAGTGGTGACAGAGTTTGATGAAACTATCTTTCGTGTCTTAGTGACTAAAGTGGGTGGTGTCAACCTTGACCTTTGTGCAACTATTTCTCATGAACTTTCTCCTTTTTTAGATGTACATCCTCCTATGAGTGAGCAGTATCGTTTAGAGATATCTTCTCCTGGGATTGAACGAAAATTATCTAAGCCTGTACATTTTCAAAATGCTATTGGTGAAAAAGTTAAACTTAAACTTGGTGGCGGAGAAAAACTCAAAGGTCTGCTAAAATCTGCTGATAAAGATGGTATTGTTGTAGAAACAAAACAAGGTGATGAATCTTATGCGTATGGAGAATTAAATACGTCTAAGACGTATTTTGATTGGAACTAATCACGCGCTATACAATTCATAATACTCCTGCATGATGCAAATGGCAAAGCCACCCCTTTGGGGACGGTGCATCATTTGTCGCATTATGAATTGTATAGCTCCTAAAATGCTGAAAAGGGATTGTGTATGAATATAGATGAAATATATATGCATTTAGCCCTTGATAAGGCTTGGGAATATCAGGGCTTGACCTATCCAAATCCTGCTGTCGGTGCTGTTGTTACACTAAATGGTAAAATTCTTGCTATAGAAGCACATCAGAAAGCGGGTACTTCACATGCAGAAGTCTTGGCACTTGTTTCTGCTTACGAAACAATGTCAAACCATAAGATAGACTTTGATCCTTCCAATGCAAAAGATGCACATGCATTTCTTTTAAATCTTCCACAAAATATTTTTTCCAACTGTACTATTTACGTTACACTTGAACCTTGTTCTCATGAAGGAAAAACACCTTCTTGTGCTTCACTCTTAGAAAGTTTACATTTACTCAGAATAGTCATTGGAATTAAAGATCCTATAGCAGGACATGATGGCGGCATAGAAATCGTAGGTCGGGGTGCCCTCACCCCGAAAATTGCAGTAGGAGTACTGAAAGAAGCCTGTAATGATCTGATACAACCCTTTCTCATTTGGCAAAAAAGAGCTTTTGTACTTTTTAAACTTGCTCAAACATCAAATGGTCAGATAGGAGGAGGTTACCTTAGTTCAAAAGCTTCTTTGATACATGTACATCTCTTAAGAGAAGTTTGTAACACATTACTGATAGGTGGGAATACTGTTAGAGTTGATAGACCCACTTTGGACTGTAGATTTACAGAAGCTAAAGCACCTGATATTAAAATTTATTCCAAAGAAGATAATTTTGATAGGGCTATCCCACTTTTCAGTATTGAAAACAGGGATGTTGAGATCGTAGATCAATTGGGCTTTCTGGATAGACCTTCTTTTGTACTGGTAGAGGGTGGTGAGGGTATGTTGAATGCACTTAAAGAGAAGATAGACTGGATGCTTATTTATCAAACCCCTAAGCTCTCTACCAACAATTTAACCTATAATACTACAATGAATTTACAGTTTCTGCATCAAGAGAAAAAAGATGTAGATCTAATGATATGGAGCAGACAAGTTGGGCATTGAAAAATTAACAGATAAAGAAGAGAAACAGGAAAAGATCGTCACGATGTTTGACGATATTGCATCAACCTATGACAGAGCCAACAGAGTGTTGAGTATGGGTATCGATATCCAGTGGAGAAAAAAAGGCTGTGACAAAGCTTTTGAAATACTGGGCAGAAAAGAGTTGGGGCAGGTTACAGATGTAGCTACAGGCACAGGAGACCTGCTCATCTATTGGAAAGAACAGGCAGAAAAAAATGATGTTCAAATCAATAAATACGTAGGGATTGATCCTTCTGTGGGTATGTTGAAAGTAGCTAAAGAGAAAGTGGATTTTTCAGAATTCATAGAAGGTAAAGCGCAGGAGCTGCCTATAGAAGATGAGAGTACGGATGTCATTTCTATCTCTTATGGTATTCGTAATGTGGTTGATCGTGTAGAAGCACTGCAAGAATTCCATAGAGCCTTGAAGCCAAATGGTATCGTGATGATACTGGAATTTACCAAACAGGAAAGAAGCGGTATTGTGGACAAGGTAGTAGATTTCGGTATGAAAAAAGTCTTACCAAAAATTGGTGGGTTCATCTCTAAGAATTATGAAGCATATCAGTACCTGCCAGAGTCTATTGAAGAGTTTTTAACGACAGAGATGCTGGAAAAAGAGCTTGAAGAAGCAGGCTTTGAAATGAAATATACAGAATCTTTCTCTATGGGAATCAGCACGCTTTTGGTTGCACAGAAAAAATAACGTAGGGTCGGTTTACCGACCATGCACATAATGGTCGGTGAACCGACCCTACGGAGGTTTCATGTCTCAAATGATGAGTGTAAACTCTTTAAATATCAAAATAAAATCTCTTCTTGAAGCTACGTTCATGCATATCCTTGTTGAGGGTGAAGTGGCTTCTGTTACTTATCATACTTCAGGGCATGTCTATTTTTCCATTAAAGATAAAGAGAGTTCCATTAAATGTGTGATGTGGCGTTCTTCTGTCTCCAGGTTAAAGTTCCGTATTGAAAAAGGGATGCATATTGTTATTGAAGGCTCTGTGGGAGTGTATACTCCCAGAGGAGAGTATCAATTTTATGCAGTGAAAGTTGAACCTTACGGGCAGGGTGCTTTGGCTTTGGCTTATGAACAACTCAAAGAGAGACTTAAAGCCAAAGGGTATTTTGATTCACAGCGAAAAAAGCTGATCCCTAAACATATAAAAAAAATAGCACTAGTCACAGCAAAAGAGTCTGCTGCACTGCATGATATGCTGAAGATCATAGAGAAGCGCTGGGCACTGGTTGAAGTGTTTATTGTAGATACTTTGGTGCAGGGAGAATCAGCAGCTGCACAAATAGCAAAGAGCTTAAAGTATGCAGATTCCCTACATGCAGATGTAGTCATTGTAGGACGTGGTGGGGGATCTACAGAGGATCTTTGGTCTTTTAATGAAGAGATAGTTGCAGATGCTATTTTTGCCATGCATACGCCAGTGGTGAGTGCAGTGGGGCATGAAGTAGATGTGCTTATCTCTGATTTTGTAGCAGACTTACGTGCACCAACTCCCTCAGCGGCTATAGAGATGATACTGCCTGACTCTCAGGAGATACTATATACTTTAGATGAACTCATACAAAGATACAGACAACATATAGAACAAAAAGTTCATCAGAGTACACAAGTACTAAAACATGCAGAAGAGATCTTGTTGCGAAGTTCACCTTTACGTCGATTAAGTGAAGCCCAAATGGAATTCAAGCGTCTTGAAGAAGAGTTCAAAAGAGTGATAAAGTATAAATTTGAACGTTTTGAAGTACTATTGCCGGAAGTGAAAAAGAGTTTAACTCAAAATGTACATTTCATTATTCAGCAAAAAGAACAACATTTAGAATATATAAATAAAAAAATAGAGATGAACGATCCTAAATTACAATGTAAAAAAGGCTGGGCACAAGTTCTGTCTAAGGGGAAAACAATTACTTTAAATGAATTACAGGTAAATGATACGTTCACTCTTGAAGATGCTTCTGTGAAAATTGAAGCAGTATGTTTGGAAAAAACGTCCTATTAGATATTTTTTATTTGGAGCAGGGACTTCAGTCCCATAAAATGGGATTAAAATCCCTTCTCCGGGGAATGATGTAGGGTGGGCTTTCAAGCCCACCTTATAACAAATCCAACACACAAAACCAAATCATTCTCACCTTGTGCAAATCGGGTCATTCGGTGGGCATGAATGCGCCACCCTACAAAGCCTTTGCTTCAGAAAAGATTTACACTTAATGGTTTTGACGAGAGGAAATTCCCCTACATCATGCTGTTCACAAAAAAACACATAAGTTGTTACTTTGTGACCTTGCTCTACAC
>JAGGRU010000070.1 GCA_021159425.1 Sulfurovum sp. | reverse complement strand
AAAAAAGCAAGTCCCAGTAAAGGGGTCATTCGTGAAGATTTTGATCCGGTTGTGATTGCACAGGCTTATGAAAAAGGTGGAGCAGACTCACTGTCCATTCTAACAGAACCGCATTTTTTCCAAGGTGACAAAGAGTATTTGGGAATGATCCGTCGTTATGTAAGTTTACCTCTGCTTAGAAAAGATTTTATTGTAGATAAATATCAACTTGTGGAAGCTTTGGCTTTTGGTGCGGATTATGTTCTTCTCATTGCCATGGCACTCTCTCGTAAAGAGCTTAAAGAACTGTATAACTATGCCCGTCATCTCGGTTTGGATGTACTTGTGGAGGTTCACAATAAAACAGACCTGATTAAAGCCATTTTTGCCGGTGCAGAGATCATCGGTATTAACCATAGGAATCTTGAAACATTTGAGATGGATATGCGTTTAACTGAAAAGCTTATTCCACTTATTCCAAATGGTAAAATTATTGTTGCAGAATCTGGTATCAATGATCATGAGACAGTGGTTGAGTTGAGTAAAATAGGTGCGGATGCATTTTTGGTGGGTGAGCATTTTATGAGACAGGATGATATTACTGCGGCTATACGTGAAGTAAAATACGGAAAATAATGTTCCGTAGGGTCGGTTTACCGACCAATAAAAATATCAATGTTAAATAAGTGGTCGGTAAACCGACCCTACAATACGTTGATAAATGTATTAGGAGAGAAGCTTTTTTACCATTTGATTGATTCTCCCACCATCAGCACGACTCCCAATAGCACTTTTTGCTGCACCCATGACTTTACCCATATCTTTCATACTCTCAGCACTTACGGAAGCAATGACTTCTTTGAGTACAGATTCTAGTTCTGTATCATCCATAGGCTCAGGAAGGTAGGGTTTGATAATGGCTATTTCTGCATCTTCTTTCTCTACGAGGTCATTACGTCCTGCATCGGCAAATTGTGTTTTGGCATCTTCTCTTTGTTTGAGGTATTTCATCATGATCGTTTCAAGGTCAGCATCTGTAACCTCTCTGCGTTCATCTACTTCTATCTGTTTTACCGCAGCCATTATGTTTCTTAATGTATCTCTTTTTAGCGTATCTTTTGCACGCATTGCGTCTTTTATGTCAGATTTGATTTGTTGATTTAAACTCATTTAATTTTCCTATATATATTTAAAATGATTATACTATAATCATACTATGATAATTACAATAAAAGACAAAGAGTTTGATACAGCTAAAATTACACAACTCTATCCTGCTGCTGTAGTAAAAACAGGGTATGAAGATGAAACAACACAGGTAAGTCTTGAATGGCTGGATGTTGAGGCTAAGGGTAAAGTAGAATTGGTTGGGTATGGTATATTTATTCATTTAAGTGAAGATGAAAAATACACATTTATGTTCGATACCAAAGAACAGATGGATGAAGAGATAGGGTATATCGCTTCACAATTTAAGAAGGAGAAATAATGGGAAGAATACTATTGGGAATATTGGGTTTTGCATTACTGTTGACATCAGTTTTAACTGCAAGGGAATATAACTATCCGTCATCACACTATAAATACATATCACTATATGAAAAAGAGGTTCAAGCTCAACATATGGAGAGTGCTATGGGTTTGGAAGATTTTCAAAAACTGATCAGAAAACAGTGGGATCAAGGTTATGATATTACGGATATAAAATATGGCAATGGGAAATGGATCGGTGTATTTACTAAAACGTCTCACGACAGTCAGCAAACGTATGTGGTCACTCCCCGCTGGTCAGGCGTCAATAATCTGTTAAATGAGTATTGGGCAAAAGGGTACTATATGACGCATATTGAACATGGATTGGCTGAGTGGATCGTAGTATTTGAAAAAAATACTTCTTATACCAATCAATCTTACGAGAGAAGAAAAACTTTGGATTCTTTTGTGGATGCAGTTGAAGCAAGGTGGAAAGAAAACTACGATCTCATAGATCTGGAGTATGGTCAGGGACGTTGGACAGGTATTTTTGCTGAAAATACCGGTTACAAGGCACAGACAATGAGTATACGATCAAGATGGAGTGAAATGGCTGCTGTGATCCAAGATCATTGGAAGAGAGGGTATCTCATAACGGATATAGAACATACCTTGGGAAAATGGATGTGTGTGTTCTCAAAATTTGAGGGACAAAAAGCACAAGGTTTTGAAACAAGTCCAACGGTTGAAGCACTTGAAAAAGTTTTTAATGAACGCCAAAAGAGAGGTTACAAACTTATAGACCTCTCTGAAGGTTGGTAGTGTGAGGTAGGGTCGGTTTACCGACCAATGCAATGTTTCTTCAAGAGGTCGATAAATCGACCCTACGATTTAAAATTCAATGAAGCAGAGTTTATGCAGTAACGTTGATATGTAGGTGCTGGTCCATCAGGGAAAACATGTCCAAGGTGTGAACCGCAGGCAGCACAACATACTTCTACACGTCTCATGCCCAAAGTATCATCTACGATCTCTTCTATCACTTCATCACTGACCGCTTTAAAATAACTTGGCCATCCTGTTCCGGAATCAAATTTAGCATCCGAAGAGAACAGAGGAGTATGGCAACATTTACAGGAGTATGTTCCTTTGGCTTTTGAATCATGAAACTCGTTTTGGAATGGTGCTTCTGTACCATGATTGAGACATACACTGTATTCTAGCGGTGTAAGTTCTTTTTGTAATTTCTCTTTATCTAATTCTATTTTATAAGACATAGTAATCCTTAATTAAATTTTTCATATCATAACCAAATTTCTTTGGATTTAAGTTAGATTATCTTATTATTCCCTATAAACTTTTGGAGAAACCATGTCAACTTTTCAACTTTTACTTTTTATACTTGCAGGTGCAGTCTTTTATCTTTTTTTTAAACAACTTTTTTCAGGGAGCTTTCCAAAACGCGGCGTAGATTTTGAAGCAAAAAATGATGATGCACAAATTGGTGGTATTAACCGTCCGGATAAAACATTTTCAAAGCCTACAATACAACCGTCACGTATGGAACAACTTCTTTTAATGGCAGACGAAGCAGTAGAAAAGAAAGATTTTGAAGAAGCCAAAAAAGCATTGGGATCAGCACTTATTATTGATGAGAACAATATGGATGTATTGCAGAAAATGGCTTATGTTTGTACTCAGACGAAAGATTATAACGAGGCTCAAGAGAGTTATGAGAAACTTATATCTTTAGACGATAAGGATGACATGGCACATGTGTTGCTTGCCAATGTATTGCATAAGCTGGGTGATGAAGAGGGTGCAGCAAGACACCATGAAAGAGCAATAGTCTTAGATCCGGAATATGCACCACACCATTTCAATTATGCAAATACTCTCTACGACCTGGGTCGCAAGGAAGAGGCATTGACAGAATATAAAAAAGCGTATGAGCTTGACGATACCCTGGATGTTGCAAAAGAGATGATAGACAAACTAGGGAGCAGTGATGAGTAGTGCCTGTTTTGTGACACAGGAAGCTACAGAAGAGATACTTTTGCGTGTTACCAATGTGTGTGCCGAGTGTTATGATGATATTAATCCCGGGGATATTATTCATTATGATATGCAGAATTATCGTTATTTATGCGAATGTTGTCAAGAGAAACTTTGTGCACAGATGAATGAACAATGCGAAATTGTTGAGGATGAGGTTCCTTCACTCTTCTGTTAGTATAATTACCATCGTAGGGTCGATTTATCGACCATTTGTTTGAAAGATAAAAATTTATTGGTCGGTGAACCGACCCTACGTATCTACAATGTATTTTATTGCATTAATATAACTCAAATTATTTAACTCTATATTTTTATAAGCAATGTCAAAAGCTGTTCCGTGATCTACAGATGTTCTGATGATCGGTAAATTGAGAGATACATTGATCCCCTCATCAAAATAAAGTGCTTTGAGTGGTGCTAACCCTTGGTCGTGGTACAGGCCTATGTAGTGTGTGTGGTTTTTCCATAATTTGGTGGTAATGACAAATTGGGAGAGG
>JAGGRU010000371.1 GCA_021159425.1 Sulfurovum sp. | reverse complement strand
GCCAAGGGCGTGTGATACACATATATCCACTCTCACCCTCTCCTACTTTTTCACCCGTCTCAGGGTCAAGGATCTCAGCCATGATTCCCGGTAGTGGAAGTGTTGCACACCCTGGTTTAATAGGAGTAGCCCCTGGAAGTGGGGAAACAATATGCCCGCCTGTCTCAGTCTGCCAGTATGTATCAACGATGGCACAGTTAGAGTTACCTACTTCTTCATAATACCATTTCCATGCAGGAGGATCGATTGGTTCACCTACTGTTCCAAGAACTTTAAGTGAAGAAAGATCATATTTTGCCGGTTCATCTTCACCCATTTTATGAAGTACACGGATCGCTGTTGGAGCTGTATAAAACTGGTTAATTCTATGATTTTCAACCATTGCCCAAGGACGACCTGCATCAGGATGGGTAATAACACCCTCAAACATTACAGTAGTAGCACCCATTGCAAGCGGTCCATAGACGATGTATGTATGCCCTGTGATCCAACCCACATCGGCCGTACACCAGTACGTATCATTCTCTTTGACATCAAACACCCATTCCATTGTCATTTGTGCCCAAAGAATATACCCTGCAGAGTTATGCTGTACCCCTTTTGGTTTACCTGTTGAACCTGAAGTATAAAGTAAGAATAGTGGATCTTCAGAATCCATCACTTCTGATTCACATTTAGCAGATTTACTTTTAATAAGTTCGTTATAAGAGTAATCTCTTCCTGCTGCCCAAGTAACTTCTTCATTGTTTCTCTCTACAACTAAAACTTTTTCTACTGGAGTATCACCTTCCAGTGCAGCATCTACAACCGGCTTCAACATATATGGTTTAGTTTTTCTGAATGCTCCATCCGCTGTAATAACTACTTTAGCCTCTGCATCTTCAATTCTATCTTTTAGTGCTTCAGAAGAGAAACCACCAAATACGATAGAGTGAATAGCACCGATTCTGGCACATGCCAGCATTGCGTAAGCAGCTTCAGGGATCATCGGCATATAGATAACTACTCTATCACCTTTTTTAACCCCAAAATCCTCTTTAAGAAGGTTAGCGAATCTATTTACATTTTTATAGAGGTCAAGGTAAGTGATTGTTTGAACATCACCTCTATCACCTTCAAAGATAATGGCTGCTTTATTTTTACGAGTATCTAAATGACGATCTATACATTGATAAGCAACGTTTAGTTTACCACCCTCGAACCATTTAACAAAGGGTGCATTCGACTCATCCAGTACGTTTGTGAATGGTTCTATCCAATCTAATTTCTCTTTAGCCATATCACCCCAGAATCCCTCATAGTCCTCAGTTGCGTAATCTTGTAAATCTTTGTATTCGCACATGTTCTTGATTCTTGCATTTTTTGCGAACTCTTTATTTGGGTTAAAAATTTGTTTTGACATTTTGTTCCTTTGTTGATAGTTACTTCATTAAATTAATTTTAACATATTTTATTTGAGAAAGGAAGTAAGTTTGAGAGAATTTTTAAATAGGAGTAAAATACTCCTATTTGTTACACTCTCTCATAAATACTACCCACAGATTGGCTTTAGTTCACTATTTATCTCCTTAACTTAAGATACATCATCGCCGTCATAATGGCATCATTCAGGGCATCATGTGCTTGAAACTTTGGCAGATCCAGATCATTCAGGATCGTATCAAACCGAAGATCAACGTGTCCCTGCGGGATAGTAGCAATTTTTTTATCATAATAAATTGCCGATACCTCTTCCTGCTTATTGGGCAAAGTGATACCAAACATAGGTTTGATAGTTTTATTGATCATGGCTACATCAAATTCCAAATAGTAGCCAACCAGTTTTCTATTGCCGATATAATAGAGAAACTTTTCTATAGCTTCTTCTATGCTAATGGCTTCGTCCAAATCACAATGGCGTATTTGATGAATAGTGATACTCTCATGATTGATCTGCTTATTTTGCTTAACAAATATATGCATGGCTTCATTTGTAAGGATCTTATTACCTTTTACTTTTACCGCTCCAATGGAGATAATATCATCAATTTTTGGTTTAAGACCAGTTGTTTCACAGTCAAAAACAACCACTTCATCACTCTGAACTTCATCAAACAAAAAGGCAAATCGTTCATCGTTAAGATTTTTACGGTTCCATTTTTGTCTTAATCTATTAAACATCTTAACTCACCGTACTCAAATGGAAATGATAACTCACAACCTTTTTAAACGCTTCAACCGTTTTGAGCGCTTCTTTCAGCACGTCTCTTTCAAGCTTACTCAAGGTAGTTAAAGAGATATAGTTATCTATCTCTTTTTCTTTTTCAAGTTTTTCCAGTTGTGCATGCAGTCTTAAAGTATTGATGATCTCCAAGGCTTCAAGTAAGTCTTCTGCATCTTCTTTACTCATATAACCAATATCATTCAGTGCCTTGATACGCTCTGTAGTATTGGTTTTACGGATACCATGTTCAAGGGCTAAAGCTCTTACACCATGAATAAGTGCAAAGAGTGCTCCCTTTTTAATATCTATCTCATTTTTATGTCCTTTATCACTTGACACAAAACGTGAAAACAGACCAAGCGGAGACTCAAAGCTCTCTATAGATCTTGCAAAGTGTGGCAAAAACGCTTTATGCTGTTTTATCTGTTCCATTAGAAAATCACGGAGTTCTTTAAAGATCGAAATTTTTCCTGCGACGGCAAATGTATCAAAGAAGATCGCCATATCAATAAGATCATCTTTGCCCGGAGTTGCGATCCATCGGCGGATATCTTCTTCATATTTTTTTGAACTTTTTGCCCATTTTGGATTGATGACCATCACGTTGCCCTTACATCTTGGGAAACCGATTTCATCGAGTGCTTTTGTAAACTTTAGTGTGATCTCATCTATATCTTTCGGATCAAACCCTTCCTCAAATATCAGACCATTGTCCTGATCTGTTTTGAGTATCTGCTCCCCTCTTCCTTCAGACCCTAACAAGATAAGTGTACATTTGGTCTGCCACTCCTTCGGGAAAATAAGCTCAAAAAGTTTTGCATACATTTTTTTATGCATTTCAGAGACAAGCCTGGCAATATATCTTGATTTGACACCTTTCATATGCAGTGTCCTGATCATGAGATCAATTCTCTTTGATGCATCGATCACAGATGAAATATCAGATGCTTTTGCTATCTGCACATGAATGATATGAGACTGATTTGCAAAATGACTTAGCAGATCGATCAATTCAAGCAAACCGATCACTTCTTCTTTTTCATTTAAGACAGGAAGGTGTTTTATGGCATGCCCCGTCATTAAAAGAAGTACATTGAATAGAAGCTCACCTTCCCTAATAGAAACAATAGGATAGCTTTGTATCTGGGAAATTTTTCTCAAATTTCTTTCTTCATGATATAAAATATACTCTCTAAGATCAGCATCCGTAACAATACCGTATCCAGATTCATTTTTCACAAGCAGTGCCCCTGCATTGTCTTCTTCCAACTTTCGGATCGCAGCAATAATAGGCATTTCATGATCCACGATGCAGGCAGGGTGTAGAATATTGTCATCAACCCTTACCAGCATCATATCTGCCATTTTGGCACTCTCTTTTCTCTCTTTAAGCATATCCATACGCTCTACAATAGAAGAGAAAAAGTAATTTTTGAATGTACTATTATTTTGACAGAGTTCCAAAAACACCTCTTGGGGTATTTCATAACAAATGAGTTCTTCACTCACTCTGTACTGGTATTTTGATGGCTGATTTTCTATAAGCTCTATGCCGCCAAAGACATCATCATTATGATAAATATCTATCAGTTCTTCAGCATCTTTGGCTTCAACAATGCCTTTGATAATAAGGTAAAAAATGGAAGGGATCTCATTTTCATTAATAAGTACAGTGTTTTCAGGATAATACGCGATCTGGGCAGACTCTTCTATACGTTTAAAAGCCTTAGTATCCAAGAGTGAAAAAGGCAAATGTTGTTTTAAATTGTCAAGCAATGCTATCACTTTAGATCCTCTGTATATGAATTA
>JAGGRU010000027.1 GCA_021159425.1 Sulfurovum sp. | reverse complement strand
AGTACTTTACAGTACACCCATAAATCTCAATACAACAACTATCACTATGACTGTCAATGCAGTTCCAATTAATCCTCTTATCATCTTTTCTCCTTTATTTTTATTTTTTCAGTTTTAAGACATTTCTCATTGCCCAAATAAAATACCCAATAACAATAGGAATCGATACCGCATTAAGAAGACTGTCCGCATTGGTAAACGCAGTAACGATGAAAAGAGAAAGATCCCACATAAAATGTATGATAATAACATATAAAATACTCTCAGTTTTGTAGTAAATGTAGGCAAGAATAACACCCATCATAAATGTAATGGCAAGCTGACTAATGATCTCTACACCTTGACCTGCTGCTATATTGCTAAGGTGAAAGAGAGAGAAAAGAAGTGCTGAAAGTAAAATAGCTTTTTTTACAGAGCTTCCTGTGGCTAAAAGAACCCTATATCCTGCAACTCTGAACATGAGCTCTTCTGCTATACCCACTGCAACAGCGGTTGCAAAAAACATGGCTATTTTTTCATTTTCGAGCGTTTCTGATGTAAAAAGTACATACACTAAAAGCAATAAAGGAATTAAAACAATAGGAAGTGTAATGAAAAAGTCTTTATTGAAATTCATACTGAAATTAAGTGGTATCTCTTTTCTGAGTAACGCATACCATAAAGCAACAGCAGTAACTGCCAAAAAGATTTCATACGGATACCACAGTGCAGCAAAACTTGGATCAATGTATTTCACACCTAAATGCAGCATGCCTAAAACGGCAAAGAGTGTAAAGATCGCTATAGATATCAACCCTTTAAAAAGGAGTGGAGATTTGTTCATTTGGTAACCCTTTATATTATATAAAATAGCCAAGAGATACGTGTATCTCTTGATATTGCATATAGTTATTATATTAACTATTTACAACGAGAAAAACCTGCGTTCCAACCATTTCTGTAGTTCTGATTATGACGGTATCTTTCATCATTTTTGCTCCATCTGCCACGTCTTGAATCACATCCTTGTCTTACACCTCTTTGATATCCATAGTTTCTGTTTTCACCATAGTCATGACCATGGTGATAATAGTTATCTGTGCTTGATCCATCATCATGTGATGCTGCCACTGCAACAGCACCTACCGCACCTACAACAGCTGCAGTAGCTGCAAGGTTTTCCTGGTCTTGAGTACAACCTGTAAATGTTAAAGTAGCCGCAATTAATGCAGATACACCAATGAATTTTGAAAATTTCATTTTCTTCCTTTTATATATGAGATACATAAGCATACCTTGTAAATCTCTGTGAAATCTGACATTTTGAAAGATTTATATAAAAATGAGTGATAAAAAGTGTTATTTGAGGAAATATGTGAGGGGGAAGTAGATCCACCAAGCCAGAAGGCTTAGCAGAAATAGATTTAATATTTACGCAAAATACTTCATAGCCATTTTCATCATATCATCGACGATGGAACCGTCATGGTCTTTGTCGATCATTGAGATTAAAATGTTTTCCAGACCTCCGGTCATAGATCCGCTATCTTGCTGTTGTTGATTGATACTGGGTGCAGCTTTCTTACCCAAAGCCCCTATAATAAACGGAGCGATCATTGGGAGGATCTTCTTGATGATCATATCTGAAATTCCTGTTTCTTTCTGAACATGTGTCGCCACTTTTCCGGAATTTTCTTTAGAACCTGTCAATTCTCTTAAAATAATATTACCAAGATCGGTCAGACCACCTTTTGCTACTGCTTTTTTCGGTGCGTCTATCATATCTGAAAACTGAGAATCCTGTATCTGTCTAAGCAGATCACCGGAATCACGGCTGCTTTGAAAATTTTGCTTTGCAGCTCCCATTAAAATGGGAGCCAAATAGGTTATTACAGATCCTGCATCAGAAGTTTTAATACCCACTTCATTTGCAATACTCTCCACCAGTTCAGGGTTATTTACTATACTATCGAGCAATCCTGCCATTATTGATCCTTTAATATATTTGTTATCTTAGTTTACTACGAAAGAGATCTGTGCAGTAATACGATATTTTACGATCTTGTTCTTTTCAACTTTCGCAGATGTGTTGACGATGTTGATAGATTTAATATCGTCAACAGATTTAGATACCTCTTTGATCGCATTATTTGCTGCATCTTCCCAGCTTTTGTTTGATTGAGCCAATACTTCGATTACTTTTACTACTTTTGACATGATGTCTCCTTTAAATGTATAAAACAACCTCTATTTGAAATAGAGATTGAAAGTCTAAGAGGGTGTAATATTTACAATACACCCATAAATCTAAGAACCACAACAATGACAACAACTGTCAATGCCGTATATATAAGATTCCACATAGTTACTCCTTTTAATGTATCTGGTTATGCCAATGTAGGAATCCTGATAGCCTGTCCCGGGTAGATCTTGTCAGCATCTTTGATCACTTCAAGGTTAGCCTCAACGATCATCGGATATTTTGCTCCGTCTTTATAGAAGTCTGAAGAAATTCCCCAAAGTGTATCGCCTTTTGCAATAGTATAAAACACAGGTTCAGGAAGATCTCTCATATTCGCTGATGCGATGATCTCCGGAGATACCAGTTCATCAGCATTGACATGTGCCACGCCTTCAACGTTACCTGCAATAAGAATTGCTTTTTCTCTTGTAGCTGTATCATTTGCTACACCTGCAAGTGTGACTGTATCGTCATCTACTGCAACAACAAGTCCTACAACCGGAAGCTCTGTGAAAGAGTCTTCTATCTCTTTTTTAATAGCCTCTGCATGATCACCATGGTGAAACAACTTTTTTCCTGCATCCGATAAAAAATCAAACATACCCATTTTATTTCCTTTTAAATTATTTAAATATTTTATTTATTTCAGTGTTGAAATATATGTAGCCACTGCCTCAATAGATGCATCATCCATAGTCGCAACTTGACCTTTCATAAGGTTACCCATACCAGCTACATTGATCGTACCTGCTTTGTATCCGTTTATTTTAGTAACAAGGTCTGCTTTAGACTGACCGGCGATCACCGGAGATTTACCAAGTGCTTTGGTTTTTCCGTCTGCTCCGTGACATCCTGCACATTTAGCATACGCTGCTGCACCGGCAACATTCTTTGCTGTATCAGCAACTGCTTCGGTAGCTGTAGCTGCTGCATCTTTTGTAGCTTCAACTGCTTTATCTGCTGCTTCTTTTGTAGCTTCAACAGCTTTATCTGCTGCAGCTTTCGTTGCATCCACTGCTTTAGCTGTAGTTTCTTTAGCTGCTTCAACAGCCTTGTCAGCCGCCTCTTTTGTTGCATCCACTGCATGGCTTGCTGCTTCTTTTGTACTCTCTACTGCTTTAGCTGCTGCATCAGTAGCTGAATCTTTCGCTTTTTCTCCACATCCTGTAAACAGCAGAGCTGCTGCTACGATTGATAACATTGTGATTTTTGTCATTTTTTTCCTTTTTTTGAATATTGGAAGTATACTCTGAAGACAATAAACAGAGGCTTATAAAAATAATATAAATAAATATATGAGTTATGGGATATGATGAATTTACTGTCTCTATTTCTTCTTTAATACGGTCTATAAAAGGACTTTTAAAATATTATAATCATTTTCATAGCAGTATTGGATGTTTTTGGCATATTGTTTAGTCAAATAAATACCAAGACCTCCCAGTTCTGTCTCTTCAAGATCTCCACCTATTTTTGGATCGGGGTAATCCAAAAGATTAAAGGACTCAGCATTGTCTTTAAATGTTAAAAGAAGTGTTTCCTGTTCTAGGGTATCCAGATTGAGTGAAATATCGGGCTTTCTCTTTTCAAAGTCGGCATGTCTCTGCAGATTTGTGAGTATCTCTTCGCAGACAAAAGTAGCTTTGTAGAGTTGTTTGGGGTCTAAACTTGGAGTTAATTCTTCAAGGTACCGCTCCACAAGGAGCAAACTTTGCTTCATGTCAGCCAAATCTATAGTGATCATAGCAGATTTGCCAGAGCATCTTCTTTTGAGTCGAAACTTTTGATGAATTGATTGAACCCTGACATGGTAAACACATTGTATGCCATCT
>JAGGRU010000292.1 GCA_021159425.1 Sulfurovum sp. | reverse complement strand
TCTTTAGACCAAAGTGTAATAGCATGATCAAAAGAGTCTATAAGCTCTTTGATGTAAAGTTTTGTCAAACCAAAATCATAGACCATCTGTCCATCATCAAGATAGTTTGATTCCAATAATACCTCTACCTTGTAAGAGTGTCCATGAATATTCTCAGAACATCGTCTTGTAGAACAGTCACGTACAATATGTGCATTTTCAAATTTAAAAAGTTTTCGTATTAACATTTAAGTCCCCAATAGGCGTATAGTGCTTTGATTTTAACCAAGATAACTTAATATCTTAATGATAGAGAAGTGCTTATCTTCACTGTATTACTTTTTTACATAAGTAATGAAGTGTGTATCGTCCACTTGTTGACAATATACATCATGCCCCAGATCTCTGAACTTGTCAATGAGTGGCTCAGGCTGAAAATCAGATTGTATAATAATGATATCATTTTCTTCTACTTTTTTCATTGCCTGATGCAGCACACTTAAAGGATTAAGATCTTCATCTAATATTTCATTGGCGTTCAAACGTTTTTTAGGTTTTTCACTGACCCATAGAGGGATCTCTTCTTTTAGAGCTGAAAATACATTTTTTGTTTCTATTTCTGTTTCTATGGGTGCTTGCCCAACCGCTGTACGAAGTCGATTGAGAAGGATCATCGGATCCATTCCTCCAACAATAGCTGCCTGTTTCACACCTGCGATCTTTGCCAATGTGCGACGCAATACAGGATTGTTAAGTTTTTTGAACTTTGGGTTGATCTCTATGAGTATATCTTTCATACCCTCATAGTTATTCAAAAGTTCAGATATTTTCGTTTCCAGTGTGATATCTTTCATTTTTCCCTCACAAACATATTTTTAATTTTATCATAAACCGATACCTCTTCCTCAAACACTTGCTCTTCTTCTGGAGTTTCCTGAGTATAGTATGTTTCAGGTAAAACATTTTCAGGTGTACCATCCACATTGACTACTATAAGTTCCGGGTGTATAAGCTCTCTAAGTTTTTTCTGTACGACCATTTTAGTGGTCATAAGGCTCATAGCACAGCCATGGCAGGTGCCTGTCAGTTCAATATATATCGTACCGTTTTTTGTTCCCAGAAGATCAATAGCACCTCCATGGGAATTCACATATTCATTCACTACAGGAAGGTGATGCTTCACCGCTTCATAAATATCTTCATCTTCAAAGTTCATCATATAACTCCTAATTATTTAATTAATAACTTGTGTTAATATATAACTTTTTTCCTTAAATAAGACTAAAAGACTCTTATTTAATAATTCTCCAGCATTATCCTGGCTATACTCCCTGTGTAGTATCAAAGACTCGTATATGTAATCTGTCTGAGTATCTGAAGTTGTGTTTCATGCAAAATTCAAAGACCGCTTTGTCATTTTTCCAAATAGTATCTCTGCTTTCACCCACAGGCATACAGAAGACTTCTAGCTTGGGAAGAATGTCACGTATTTCATTGATCTCATTAATAGCCGTACTCTCTACCAGTTTTTTATCAATCGTAAATTTTAAAAATGTCTCTTTAGAATAACTTTGCAGATTTTTAAGTGCTTGAGGAATAATACGCTTTTGTGAAGGTTCCCCGGAGTTTGTTAACTTTAAAGAGAGTGCAAAAATACATGATCTGTATGCAGGGTAAAGTTTAAAGTCTATTTTAATGGTACCATTGGTTTCAAATGTGATTTGCACACCCTCATCTACCAACCATTCAACGACTTCATAAAATATCTTATCGGAGTGGTACATTAAAGGTTCACCACCTGTAATTACCATATGAGGCTTATAGCCTATTTTTTCAAATTCATCTTTAAGTGTCTCTATAAGAGTAGTACTGTCTTCTACTTTTACCCATGCTCTGGCATAAGAACTATCTACAGCAAAGTACGTATCGCAACCCAAGCGAACCTCACCATCTACTTCATAAGTTGCACCAAATCCCGGACAAGAGAGATTGCATCCGCCTGTTCTTAAAAAGTAAGAAGGAACACCGGCATATTTCCCTTCACCCTGTATGGAAAAAAATTGTTCTGTCAAATAAAACATTACAATCCTATCTTTACACTGCTACCTGCTACCTGCTCACTGCTCACTGCTTATCCACCAGTTTCATAAAAAGCTCTTGTTGAGATGTCCTCTTCATTAGGATTGTCTTCGCTCCAACGATTCTCTTTTGGCTTGTCTTTAAGTACCTTTGCCAATACTTGACTTGCAGCTTCTATATCACCCTCTTTTACAGCCTTGGCAATACTCATTGCTTCATCAAAATAAAGACAGGGGATAAGATTACCCTCTGCAGTAAGACGTATACGATTACAGTTTTCACAGAAGTCATGTTTATGCGGGTCGATCAATCCAAACTCATAACCATCATCCAAAACATAGTTAAATGATGGACTGGCACCCTCACGTCCCAATGCATTTATAGTATGTCTCTCTTTTACTTTTTCCAATATCTCCCGACCATGCATACCTTCAATGGATTTACTGGCGTGTGCATTTTCCATATATTCTATGAACCGTACTTTGATATTACGTGCTTTACAATAGTCCATAATATCCAGGATCTCATTATCATTGATACCTTTAAGTGGTACCATATTGATCTTCACACCTAAACCCACTTCAAGTGCTTTGTCTATGCCTTTTAATACTTGGGCAAGGACATCTTTTTGTGCTATTTGCTGTGCTACTTCAGGTTTGAGTGAGTCCAAAGAGATATTTAGTCTTTTAAGACCGGCATCTTTAAGTTTTTGTGCTGTTTGAGGCAAAAGAAATGCATTGGTAGTAAGTGCCAGATCAATATCCGGTTTGTAATCATGGATCATTTTAATGAATGTATCCAAGCCTTCTCTAAGCAGAGGTTCACCACCGGTGATACGTATCTTATTTACACCTTCATCTATTGCTACTTTCATAAATAAAAAGAGCTCTTCAAAAGAGAGTAGGTTTTCTCTTGGTACCCATGAGAAAGGTTTTTCAGGCATACAGTATTGGCATCTGAAGTTACAACGTTCTGTAACAGAAACCCTCAAGTAGTCGACTGTTCGACCATGTCCATCTATAAGCATAGTATTATTCCATATTTAATTTTGCTAAGGGTATCGAAATGTAGATAAAAGAAGGATGATTTATATCAATATTGTAGAGACAAGGCAAAGCCTTGTCTAAGTATGGAGTTAAAACTCCATCAGGTCAAATTAATGGTGACCTTTCCATTTAGACTTTTTCCATAGGAACGCTAAACCTGTGAAGATTAGGAAGAAAAGTAATACTTTTGGTCCAAGCTCTTCTCTAGCCGGCTTAGAAGGATCACCTATCTCTGTCATATATGCATGGACTTTTTCATACCCTGCATGGCTTAAACCAACTCTAGGCATTGAAGTACCTGCAAGCTGTCCTTGCGGATTTTCCACAAATGTTTCCATAAAGTGTTCAGATCTAGCTCTAATAATCATAGAAAGATCCGGTGGCAATTTACCCATATATGCTTTCACAAGATTTTGCTCATCGATCACTTTGATCTTATGTGCAAGTGTATCTTTCTCATGTTTAAACGTTGGTGTATCACCAAGTTGTGTTGTCTTGGCATAACGCATCGCGTGACATCTACCACATGCTTCTGAAAATGCTTCTTTTGTTGTAACTTCACCTGCTTTTTTAGCCATGATATAAGCAACCACATCTGCAATTTGCTGATCATCTGCCATCATCGCTTTTATTGAACCCATTGGATGCGTCATAGTATCTGCATACTTATGGTCAACATTTGATGCCATTGCCGGATCTTTAATAAGTGCGATAAGATAATTTTTATCATAGATCGCACCTGCATGATCAAGTACGGGAGGGATAACACCACCCATATTGACGCCGCCTTCCATGTGACAACCCGTACATGTAGCAAAACCAGCTTCACCGGCTGCTACATCACCTTTCATTTTACCTACTTTAGCTACATCAGCCCAAAATGCTGTTTTAGCTTCAACTTTGTCTTTGTTTTCTGCTGCGTTTGCTTCTGAAATATCAGCTTTTCCATCATAAACAAATCCATTACTATCTACATGCTTATGCATT
>JAGGRU010000392.1 GCA_021159425.1 Sulfurovum sp. | reverse complement strand
TCGTTGGATTTACTGACTTTGACCTCAGTGGACCGATGATCGGAGCTAAGTTTAAATTCTAGAGATTGAATTTTAAATTTTAACTTAGTCATTAATTACCAATGGAGAATTGATGTATGCTCATCTAATACTCCTTGGAAGATATAGAAAACTAAGGTGCAGGGAGTTAATAGACTTCTGCCTCTTAAAAAACCAACAAGCAAAAAGACAGAAACAATGAAAAAATGCATTTTATATATCGTTAGCACTTTATACCTCTGTGCTTCAGGACAGGAATATTGGTCATATGAGCATAATGGCACAAAAGACTGGGGTAAAAACGCAGCAACATGTGACCTTGGAAAAACACAATCTCCTATCAATATTGTCACAAGTACTGCATCTCATACCACACAGCAGTTTGAGCTTGAATTCCATCCGAAACTTGTATATAGAGCCGATGTTATTGACAATGGACACAGCATTAAAGTCACACCAAAACGTCAACCATACATCACCATAAACAAGAAAAGATACAATCTTCTACAATTTCACTACCATGGGAAAAGTGAGCACTCTATTGATGGAAAATTCTACGACCTGGTCATCCATGCAGTCTATCAAGAAGAAAAGTCAAAAGCATTGGCTGTGGTTGCCGTCTTTTTTGAAGAAGGAAAAGAAGATAAATTACTTGCCAAGGTTTTACAAAATATCAATAAAAGCATCATGATCACTTCAAACCTCCTGCCTTCTGACAGAGAGCATTATTATCACTATAAAGGTTCATTGACCACCCCACCCTGTTCTGAAAATCTGAACTGGTATATACTCAAACAGCCTATGCAGGCTTCCAAAGCACAAATAGAAGCTTTAAGAAAATACTATGTCAACAACTACCGTCCCGTTCAGGAACTCTACAACCGTAAGATCGATATGCACTAAATATTCAGAGTGACAGCAGATATGCATTTGATATAACAAAAACCACATACACAGGGTGATACATACCAAGGTGCTGCACCTTAGTTACACTTGTTCTAATGTCTCCGATGGCAGCTCATTGAAATAACTTTTGTAGACTTTAGAGAAGTGTCCCATTTGATAGAAACCGAATTTTCTGGCTGTCTCTTCTATGATCCCCTGTTCCCTTGTCTGCACTTTAAGTTCATCTCTGATTTTTGTGAGCCGTAAGATAGTCAAATATTGTTTTGGAGAGGTATTGAGCTCTTGTAGAAAATAATGTCTAAGGGTACGTCCGGACAGATTAAATTTGCCAGCTATATCTTCGATGGTAATAGGTTCATGAATATGTGTATGCATATAAGCTCTGATCTCCATAAAAAGCATATCTTTGTCTTGAATGATCTTCTCTTTGGCACAGCCGATCCCCGCAGCGATCTCTTTAAGAAATTTGATGGGTAAAAAATGAAGAAGCAGGTTTCTTTCTTCTTCTGTGATCACTTTGTTTTTTACCTTAGATGCAATTGCCAATATATCTTTAAGTTGCACTCTCAATGTATCTGCATGTGAGGGTGCTAGTTGTACTCTGTCTAGTTTGGCAAGTTTTTCTTCAATACTGTCTAAACCTAATTCTCGTGTGAGTTTTTGAAAGTGTGTTACTTTAATAGAAAATATGTAGACATGAAATCCCTCATAAGTCACACCATTCATTTCACCTCCCGGAGGGTAGATAATCATAGTGGAGGTATCTTGTGTGGTACGGTGGTGAAACTTAAACATGCTGGAGTCTTCACCCAAGATAGCAAAGGTCCACATATCATCAGGAGAATATCCTTTCTGATCAAGATGACAGTCAAAAAGTGCATGGGTTATCTCTATTTCAGGAAGAATAATCTGTTGTAAATGAAAATTAAATGTTCCCCCGTCAAGTTGCAGATAATCGATGCTCCAAGAGTGTATAGCCTTGGAAAAGTCTTCAAAATTATCGACCTTGAAATCTACCCATAGGAAGGGGGTTCGTTCTAAATTATTTTTGATTGCCATGAAAAATTATATCTGAAAAAAATCAAATCTTGCCACAAATGCATACTTGAATGCTTATTTTAGCGTTATAATTTAAGCATGTGTAATAGTTAAATATTATCGTTAAAGAATTCAAAAGGACAAAGATGAAAAAAATTGTAACAGGAGCCATTATTTTGGGTGCAGCATTGTTTGCACAAGATCCCATTATACATGATGCTGAACATTATATTTTGAAAGCTCAAAATGGTGAAAAATGGGCAAAAGCAGATGTTGATGTGAGTAAAAAACTTGCAGCACTCGAAAAGAAATTTGGTACAAAACCAAATATTATTTATATACTATGGGATGACCAAGCAGTTGGTGCGGTTGGTAATCCTATGAACCAACAACAACTAGGATATACAACGCCAAATATCAATCAGATGGCAGACGAAGGTATTAACTTTACGCGTATGTATTCTGAACCTGCTTGTACACCGACACGTGCAGCATTTATGACAGGTCGTACACCGGTTCGTAATGGTATGGCAATTGTTGGTATGCCTCATGAGGCTAAAGGACTTGCAGCTTCTGAAGTGACTATCGCTGAAGTTTTATCTGAAGCGGGATATGCCACTGCCTTTTACGGCAAGGGACACTTAGGAGACATCGAAGAGTCTTACCTACACAATCAAGGTTTTGATGAGGCTCTTTTTACGCCTATGAATCAGATAAGTTCTATGTGGAATCCAACAGGAGAAGCGGTAAATGCAATCCTTGGACTGTACCCAGATATGTCACCCAAAGATCCTTATGTAATGGACAATCCAGGGCTTAGACCTGAGGGTTGGGTAATGACGATCGAAGGTAAAAAAGGTGAAAAAGGGAAAGAGTTTTGTGGTTCATCTAACAAATGTTATGATGAAATAGACAGAGAATCAGAAAAAAGAACGATTGCATTTATCCAAAAAAATGCAAAAGCAAAAAAACCTTTCTTTGTGACGTATCAGCCAATGTGGCTTAACTTCTTACAACCAGAGCCTAACAAGTCGAGTGTGAATGGTGGAAAGATCCCTAACTCGTACAAAAGACTTGATGAGTTTGTTGGTAAAGTGATGAAAGAGCTTAAGGCACTTGGTATTGCTGAAAATACACTATTTGTTGCAATGGCAGATAATGGTCCAATGTCTCATAACCCACCTCCAGGTTGGGCAATGACAGAACTTATGTACCGTGGTGGTAAAGGTGACTTTACTGAAGGTGGAGTTCGTGTTCCTGCAGTTGCTTGGTGGCCAGGTATGATTGATGAAAAACAATTAGTTGGTGATATTATTCATGTAGCGGATCTATTTACTACCTTTGCTCGTATTGGTGGTGCGACTGAGTTTATCCCTAGAGATAGAGTCATTGATGGGGTTGATCAGACAGAACTTCTTTTAGAAGGTGACTCTCACTCTCACCGTGATTATGTGCATATTTACCAAGGAAATACACTTGCAGCTACGGTTAAAGGTCGTTATAAAAAGCACTGGATCGGTACTAGCGAAGGTGTTAATTCAGGGGTTTCAGCAACCTATTATGATCTTTTCCAAGATCCTAAAGAGTTAAATCCACAAATGATTCCATTGATTCATTTTCAAGGACAGTTCCATGCAATGCAAGTGCGTCACAACATGATGAAAAAAGTATATCCAGACCAAGATAATGCTTCGGGTGTACCTTACGCAGGTTTAACGAACTCTAGACCAGAAACCCTGGAAATAGGAAAACGTATTGAACGTGAAAAGGCAGCAATGCCGGAAAGTGTTAGAAAGTATATACCGTAAATACAGGCTTATCATAAGTAAATAAATAAGGCTTCAAGCCTTATTTATACACCATAGAAAATATTTTAACTTACATCATTTTGTGTGAATTAAAATACTTTTACAATTTAAAAGGAGAAAACATGAAACTTAAAAAAATACTTTTGGGTTCTGCCCTATTGTCGTCAATGCTTTTTGCCGGAGGGGATATCGTTCCTGTTGAATCCATAGTACAAACACCTGTGGAAGAAACAGATAACTGGGAATTTAATCTGGTGCCATTTTATCTTTGGGCTATGGGGATGAATGGTGAAGCGACCATAGGAGAAAATGTAAGTCAGGTTGATGTTGATTTTGATCAGAT
>JAGGRU010000014.1 GCA_021159425.1 Sulfurovum sp. | reverse complement strand
TTTAACATAGTTAGTTATTCTACATGAATTAATATAAATTTTAATTAAAAAGTACATAAATTTCATTTAACATTATATATGCAAATATTTATTATTATTAATGCTGATACTACTCTATATAATGAGGGTTAAACTTATTAAAATAAAGATTTAAACCGTCACCTTATCTACCATCAATTGTAAATTTACATTTCCTCTAAAATGGTTTTCATTAATGCTATAAGTCAAAGTCACCTTTTGACCAGCATTAAACACCTCTTTACTCTTAAATTTTACACCTTGCATCACAATACCGTCTTGAACAAAAGAGAAACGCAAATGTTCACCCTCTTTCCCCATGCTTTCTGCTTGGAGGATCTCTACATTCGTAGAGATGAATTTTGGTCTGGGATTTCCTTGCCCGTAAGGTTCAAATTTCTTCACTAAAGCAGTCAAGTCAAAAGAGATGTTTGAAAAGTGTAAATCCCCTACTATATCAGGATCAACTATTTCTTTAATATATGCACCTTCAGAAAAATTTACCTGTACTTGCATTCTAAATGCTTCCAAGCTGTTTATATGTAAGCTAAGCCCAATAGCTGCCTGATGTCCTCCAAACTTCTCTAAATACTCTCTACAGCCATCTACAATGCCAAAAAGATCACACTTTCCAAAACTTCTACCACTCCCTTTTAAAAGTCCCTCATCACCTTGAGTTAAAACAATACATGGTTTTTCATAAGCACGAGCTACTCTTGCTGCTACAATACCTACAACACCCTCATGCCACTCTTCTCCTGCAACAATTATTACTTTATCACCATCATCAACTTGCTGCATAGCTTTTTGTGTAATATCCTGTTCCGTAGCTTTCCTGAGTGTATTAAAATCTATAAGACGATCCAATCTTACTCTTGCATCATAAATATTTGTAGAACTTAAAAAGTCAACAGCAAACGATGCATCTTCCATTCGTCCTGCACTGTTGAGTATAGGAGCCAGAAAAAATGCAATATCCTCTGATGTTAATTGAGTTTTTTGAACATGTTCAAAATAAGCTTTTATTGCTGGTTTTGTACTTTTTGAAAGTGATTGTATACCTGCAATAACCATTGCTCTGTTAATGTGTTGCAGGGGCATCATATCTGCAATAATTGCAATAGCTACCAACTCCATATACTCCATCATGTTAATCTTCACATTTAAAGCATTTTTTAAAGAAGCAATAAGATACCAGGCAATTTGTGCACCGCATACTTCAGAGTATGGAAATTCACAAGCTTCCTGTTTCTGGTCTATAATGGCATAAGCTTCAGGTACCTCTGGTGCTAAAAGGTGATGATCTGTAATAATAAGATCAATCCCCTCCTCTTTACAAAGTTTTGCAGCATAGACCGCAGAGATACCATTATCAACTGTAATGGCCAGATCTGTACCTAAAATACGGGGAATAATATTTACAGAGAGTCCGTAACCGTCTGTAAAACGATTGGGAATGATCCACTCTATCGGATATTCTATCTCTTCAAAAAAAAGTTTCATCAGTGTTGTAGAAGTGACTCCATCCACATCGTAATCACCTATAACAGTGATTTTTTCTCTATTTTTTATGGCTGAGACTATGCGCTCTGTAGCTTTGTCCATATCTTTAAAAGTAGAAGGTTGGGGAAGGTCTTTTAAAGAGAGAAAACCCTCTTTAAAACGATTTTTTAAAAGTACTTCTAACGCCTGAAGCGTTAATTTTTTAACCATTATTTTTTATGTTGCATGGAAGCATTTACAAATGCTAAAATAGATGGATTTACATTTTGAAGTCGTGAAGTGAATTCTGGGTGGAATTGTACACCCAAAAACCATGGATGATCCACCACTTCCACTGCTTCAATAAGCCCATGGGATTCACCAGTGATATCCATACCATTTGCTTCTAAAGCTTCTCTGTATTTAGGGTTGGCTTCATACCGGTGTCTATGTCTTTCAAAGATCATTGGTGCATCATATGCCTCTCTAAGATTAGAACCCTCTTTTGTTTCACATTCATATTCACCAAGACGCATTGTACCGCCCATTGGAGATGTTTTTGTTCTTATCTGTTTTGAACCGGATGCATCTATAAATTCATCTATAAGATAAATAATCGGATCAGATGTATTTTCATTGAATTCCACAGAGTTTGCATCAGAAAGTTTAAGTACATTTCTGGCAAACTCTACCATTGCGAGTTGCATACCAAGGCAAATACCTAAAAATGGTATTTTTTCTTCTCTTGCATATTGAATCGCTTTAATTTTACCTTCAATTCCACGCTCACCAAAGCCACCTGCAACTAAAACTCCATCACAGTCATTAAGAAATTTCTGTGCACCATCTTCTTCTATTTTTTCAGAATCTACCCATTTAATATTTACTCTCGTATCAAGGTGTGCACCGGCATGTATAAGTGCTTCAGTGAGTGATTTATAAGATTCTTTAAGATCCAGATATTTACCTACAAATGCTATTTTCATCTCATCATTTGGCATTATGATCTTATGTACAAGATCTGCCCACTCGTCCATTTTAGGTTCACAATTTTCAAGTCCCAATTGTTTACAAATAGGGGTAAGTATATCCTGGCGTAAAAAATTAAGAGGTACCTGGTAAATTGTTGCCGCATCTTCTGCAACAATGATAGAATCTTCTTCTACATCACATGAGAAAGCAATTTTTCTTTTAATTTCATTATTTACAGGTACTTCAGCTCTCAGGACCAACATATGTGGAGCAATACCAATACGTCTAAGCTCTTGAACCGAGTGTTGCGTAGGTTTTGTCTTGAGTTCGCCTGCTGCTTTGATATATGGTAAAAGTGTTACGTGTATATTCATCACTTTGGATTTACCAAATTCATGTTTCATTTGTCTAATTGTTTCTAGAAATGGTAAACCTTCTATGTCTCCTGTAGTTCCACCAAGTTCTACAATAAGAATATCTTTACCTTCACCTGCTCTTATAATTCTCTCTTTAATTTCATTCACTATATGAGGAACCACTTGGATTGTTTTTCCAAGATATTTACCTTTTCTTTCATTCTCTATCACTGTTTTATAAACAAGCCCTGTTGTAAAGTTATTATTTTGAGTCAGTGAAGTATCTAAAAATCTTTCATAATGTCCCAGATCAAGATCTGTTTCTGCACCATCTTTGGTTACAAAAACTTCTCCATGTTCAAGAGGGGACATGGTACCAGGGTCAACATTGATATAAGGATCAAGCTTAAGTACACCTACACGTTGTCCTGTGTGTTTTAGAAGTGTTCCTACACTTGCTGCTGTAATTCCTTTTCCCAACGAAGAAAGTACGCCACCTGTAACAAAAATATATTTTGTTGTAATTTCACTCATTTAAAATTTTCCTTTAATTTACGCAACAATTGGCATAATGATCGTAATAAAATTATCGTCTTTTACAATAAACGGTAAAGATGGTTCATTAAACTCTATAATAAATTCATTTTTATCAATTTGTGAAATAAAATCTAAAATATATTTAGAGTTAAAAGAAAGTTCAAATTTTTCACTTAAACCGGTATTGAGTTCTATTTCTGTTTTAGCTTCAACATTATCTGCACTTAGAGAGTTAAAAATAATTGTTTCTTCACGAAGTGTCATTTTAATTTCTTGTGAAATGGTTGTGATCATTTTAATAGCATCCAACATCTCTTTTCTTGGAAGTGTTATGGAATGTTTTATTGTAGAAGGTACAATTCTTTGATAATCAGGAAATTTACCATTGATAAGACGGGTATAGAAAAAATAATTTTCATTGGAAATAATTAAATTTGTTTCATCAAAATAGATATCAATTTGATCTAAAAACAATTTTTGAATTTCTAAAATAGCTTTTTTGGGAACAATTAAAGAGAGTTCTTCTGAATTTGAACTTTCGATGGTTGCTATTGCCAATCTTCTTGTGTCTGTTCCTACAAGATCGGTAGAATCACTTTTAATATTTATAAGTGCTCCATTGAGTTCAAACTTAGGATTATTTGTATCTATAGCAGGAGATATTTTTTTAAGATTTTGAATAAGACTTAAAGAGTCTAAAGTAATTTGAGGTTTATCTTCACTGTTTGGAAAATCAGGATAAGAATTTG
>JAGGRU010000213.1 GCA_021159425.1 Sulfurovum sp. | reverse complement strand
TTTCCCAATAAGTAACATATTAATAGCTTTTTCTTGATTAGGATTAATCTTAATATCTCTTATTTTGTCATAAAATTTAGTTTTTTCTATAGTCTGATCTATTATGCTTATGGATAGGTCAATCGCTTTATGAAGTATTTGTATGTGCCAATTAATCCACTTGGTTAGATCTAAATCAGGGTTTTTTGAAAGTTTGTTTGTCTCTTCTAAGATAACACCATACTTCTTTAAATCGTTATTGATGGCATGAGATATCGAAAAGTATTTTGTATTTAAACCCAAGTCTTTAGATAAAAGATAGTTGGTTATATTCCTGGTTAATCTACCATTACCATCGCCGTATGGATGAATTTGTACAAACCAAATGTGTGCTATAGCACTTTTGATAATAGGATTATCTTGAGAAGCATTACAGTAGTCTAAAAACTTCTTTATCTCATTATCTATTCTCTTTGCTGGAGGGGCTAAGTAGTGTACTTGTCTCCCTATCCCCTCTCCAGAAGTAACATACATATCATCATAATTTCTAAACTCCCCAGGTGTAACCTGTGTTGAATCATATTTGCTGCTAATCATTAACTCATGATGCCAATAGTGTAAACGTTTGACATTAAGTGGCTGATGGTTTTCATTTACATCTTGTTGGATAGATACAATCTTATCGGTATGTTCATCACTTCCAGGTTCATCGAGTTTTTCAAAATGTTTTCTAAGAGAAGCCCTTACACTGGAGCGTTGAAGTATTTCACCTTCTATGGATGAATTATAGACGATTTCATCTAAAAGGTTTTCAGTAAAGATTGTACTTTTTTCCTCTTCAGAAAGATGTCTTAGGGTTCCATCAAGTATACCTTGCTGTTTAGATATCTCCAATAATTGAGCATTTATCTCTTTTGTATCATAGGTAAAATTTGGATAATTGACATTTTCCCAAATCCATATTTTATTTTTTTTCATGACCACTTTCCTAAAATGATAAGATTCTAAATATAATTATATCAAAAATATGCATTTTTTTGATAAGATAAACTTTTATTGCACGATCCACTCTTTTTCAAGTAAAAGTGTATCACCTGAAAATACCTGACCTACAAACCTGTCTCCAACACTGTATGTACCTACACCTTTTGGCGTACCGCTCATAATAATATCATTATCTTCCAGTGTCATAAAACTTTGGATCTCTGAAAGCATCGTATCGGGTTTGTACATCATCAGATCATAGCTGGCAAATTGCACCAGTTTATCATTAATAAAAAGCTTCATACCCAAAGTACTTATATCGTCACAAAGAGGAACAAATTCACTCAGGACAGCAGATTTGTCAAATGACTTTGCTCTCTCCCAGGGAAGTCCTTTGGCTTTTAAATGGTTTTGAATATCTGCATGAGTCAGATCTAGTCCAAAGCCTAACCCGGCAATTTTATTGTTACGTATCAAAAAACAGATCTCACCTTCAAAACGACAATGTTCTGAAAAGTAATAAAGTGTATTGCTTATGGCTGAATTAGGTTTGTTAAAAACCACCATAGAAGAAGGGATTTCATTACCCAGTTCTTCTATATGTTCTACATAATTCCGACCTATGCAGACTACTTTTGATACTTTTAATGCTTGATCGTTATATGTTATTGTTTTCATGAACTTACCTTTTTTTAAAAATTATACGCAGCGATCACCCTGAAGTACTTGGCATCACTTTTATTACCCTTATAGTCCATATTCTCAAAACGCACAAAGAGTGAAGTATCTATATTGAAACGCTGTTTAAAATGTAAATAATAGGCATCAAAATCATCACCTCTGCTGTCATTTGTCCTGGTATGCGTAAGATTGAGAGCAAGTTCACTCTCCCCCCAGGATGTTACAGGGAAATCATAGGTACTTTTTAACATCCAAGTCTCCGGTTTGTAGTTTCCGCGTCCATTGGCTATCATTGAAGTGGTAAAGACCTTTGATAAACCACCATATCCTTTAACGATACCGGAGATACCAAAGTTTTGCGAATAATTCAAACTAATATCAAAATCTTCAGAATCATACCCTACTTTAAAGGCTAGAAGGTCAATATCATCACCACCATTCTTATTTTCTGTTTCAGCAAATTTTCCGGCATTACCACTGTTAAAGTATTGTACGCTGGCACAGATCATATTGTCTTTATCAATTTGAAATTCATAATCAGCCTGTACTATAAATGTACTGTAAAGATCCGGAGCATAATAATAATAACTTTGTACATCAATATGATCAAATCCGTCATACTGTATTCCAAGCATAGTGATCCCGGAGCCTATTTCACCACTGGCACTCTCTTTGTTGTATGTATCTGATGTATGGGAGCGTATCTGTGCGATATGATAGAGTTGCACCTTTGTATCTTTGATTGCCTCTCCGGTATAGGCAGCCCCCTGATAACTCCAGGGAACGATGCGGGTTGTATCATCATTCATCATCGGAGTATTGAGCATAAGGTTACCTATTCTCAAGATCCTGCCTGAACCACGCCAGCCTATATATGCTTCAGAGTTTACAGTGAGTTGATCACCTGTTTCACTATTGAAAAGTGCCGTATTTTCTCTGTTTAAACTGGATCCTACCGGCTGTGAAGTATGAAAACGTACCGTAGCGTAGAAGCTTCTGTTTGTATCGGTACTGTATTTTAAGTATCCGCCCAAAGCAGTAGCATAAGCATCTTCATCAGATGCTTTATCAATGTCATAGGAAAAAAACTTGATCTGACCATGCACTGTACCTTCTGTCAAAACTTCAACAATATCTAGTTCAGCCATAAGAAGAGCCGGACTGAAGAGTAGAGGCCAAAGATAGTGTAAGCGCATGCTCATAACTGCAATAGTCGTCAGCCGTTAAAATACATAATCAATATAGATACGGGCATCCACAAAGTCTTCTGTAACTTTTTCAATGTGAATATCGTGTGCAGCCCCATACGCATCAAAGTCATAATCTGTTTTAAAATCATCATAAGCAAGTCTAAATTGAATACTCAGTCCATCCATTTGTGTAAAGATACCAAAACCCTGATCTTTTGTAAAGGAATAACGTAGATCGAATGTCGCTTCTGTTCTGTCTTGTGATGCATCATTCATCCAAAGTTCATCTGGCATATTATAATCTGCATATCTGAAACGAATTACCGTGCTTTTTAGCAGATCAAGCGCCCCAAGATCAAACTGTGCACCTACACCAACAGACTTGGTACCGGCAAGCTCTGAATCCTGAACTTGGAAGGAGTTGAACATTTGTGGTGTACCCCAACGTACAAACAGTGTACCACCATCGTAAGAGTTTTCATTGTAACTCACTTCATTATAGGCAATGAAGAAAACCATACCATTTGAACTTGAAGCCTGTGCTTTGACACCATAGAACCAGGTATCTACATCTCCGGCAACACTGTCCCCTACATCTTGCTGATTGACATACTGTGCAGCCAAAGAGACTTTCCAGTCATCAGAGGGCTTAAGATCATATTGACCATAAAGATATACGGTATTCACAAAATCATTGACATGATAATCCCAGGCTTCCACTTTCCAGTTGTCTTGCGCATAAATAGCACCGATCATTGGCATATCTTTATCGTCACCAATATATTTACCATCAGATCCAAAATGTGTTGGATCGTAAGAACCTCTTATCTTTGAAGTATTTACTCTCGCAGACCGCACCATATCTTCAAAATCTTCCGAATTTCTGTCTTTTTGTCTGGTAATATAGGCTGCATTGACTTTCAACCCGTCAACAGAACTGTTTTCATAAATAGCACCTTCATGTGTGAACGGTGTCATACGGATATTGGAAAGAGAGACAAATCTATAGTCTGCCATCTCCTGTCTACCGACTTTAAATAAGTGTTCATCATTTTGGTATTTTACAAAAGCTTCTCCTAGAACATGATAGCTGTCTTGTCCACCATCCGCTTCATAAAGACCACCCAAACCTTTTCTCTCATCAGAGTTGCTCCCCAGGAAAGGATTGGAGGTATAGAAAGTGGCACCTATAGAAAAGTTATGTAAAGGTGCAGTTTCATACCCAAGGTATCCACCTAATGCTGAATATGCCTGTACTTTTCCGTGTTCTGTGTCATGTGAATCTTGGATCACATGGTACTTACT
>JAGGRU010000239.1 GCA_021159425.1 Sulfurovum sp. | reverse complement strand
GCAGTACCTGAAGATATAGGATGTAGTAACGAAGTGTGTGTAGATGCACCCAAGTGTGAAAGAACAGTGATTTATGAAAACGGAACCGCAAGAGAAGTAAAAAGTTTTGGTGGAACACCGGACAAAGGCTGTGGAAAATTTATTCCTAGAAAAGATCAGGAAGAGAAGTAGTTACTTCTTTTCTTTCAGGGAAAACTTCCCAATCTCTTCCAAGAATGTAGTAGCATAAGAGCCTTTTGGAAGGTAGAATTCTACGGTAAGTTTTTTTGAATCTTTGTCATAAGAAGTTTCAACCTCTTTTGGCCATATCCAGGCGAAACGTCTGTCTCCCTTCAAAGAGCTTAACTCGGTATCATCATACTCTTCTTCGAGATAGTAAGCATCACTTTTTGCACGTTCGACATTGGCTCCGCAGAGTAGTCCCGTCGGTGCAATTTTCTTTTGTTCAAAAGCCTGTGCCCCCTGTGTCATGTCTTTGACAAAGCTTATTTTTCCATAAGGGTAAGGCATAACAAGATCCCCAATAAAAAGTTTAAACAGTTGAGGCTGTTTTGCCAAAACTTTGACCAGTTCAAGGGGGTACTGGAGTTTTTTGGCTGCAAAGTCTGCATTGTCTGAAGCAATGATGGTGGAGAGTTTCACTCTCTGCCCCAGCCATTTGTTGAAAAGATGACTCTGGTACGCGGAAACAAGCAGTTTCTCTTTGCTTCCTTTGAGTCTTTTCCCTGAATGGGCTATCTCTTTACCTTGCAGGTAAGAACGGCTGTCTTCTCCAAAACGCTGATAACCGTAATAATTGGGAATACCTTTACTTTGCATCATTTTTGCCGTCGTATTAAAAAACTTTGCATCACTCTGGGAAATATGGTGCAGAATAATTGAAAAGCTATTCCCTTTTAAATGACCTATTTTTATAGGTGATTTATTATAGCTACGTTCAAGTATTTCTATCTTCTCTGTGGTTAGGTTTTTGTTGAGTTCTCTTTCATACTGTTTAGGCAGAGAAATGTACTGAATGGTTGTGGCATTCTTGTCTTTAAGACCGGCATAACCAATGTCACGCTCCTGCAAACCTGTTGCTTTGGCTAAAACAGTGATGAGTTTCCAGGTACTCATGTCAGTTTTTTTGATCTTGAGTATGAGGTAATTACCTGTCCCCGTAAAGCTGTAAAGAGGGATCTCTTCTACGAAAAAACGTTCAATCGTCTGTTTAAAGTCAAATTTGAGTGGGGTATGGTTATATGCGTAATTTTTAATATGATTCATGAATAGGATTATATCTAAATATCATCTTAACCACATTTCCCCGGGGCACATTTCATGCCTCCGCATTTACCTTCCAGTTTACTCTTTATGCTTCCTGACTGCATGCTGTCCAGCATCTCTTGAGTCTCTTGTGGGTGTGCAATAAATTTGTATCCTTTGTAGAGTGTAAACAGTCCATAAAATACAACAAGCATTGCTGCCAGTTTTAAAAAGGTTCCTCTAAGTGAACCTTTTTGAAGAAATTTAGTGATGGCACCTAAGAAAAAGAGGGCAGGGATGGTTGCCAGACCAAAGGTAGCCATAACGATGGCACCCCAGAGAGGACTTGCGGTACTTGCAGCAAAAATAGCAAAAGAGTAAACAAGACCACAAGGGATAATACCATTAAGCATACCCAGAAGATAAAAGCTTTGAAGTGATTTAGAGCTGATCAGTTTTCGAAATGCATTTTGGTACCAGGTATTTTTTGAGACAGACCACTCTGCTGAACTTAAAAACTTAAGATTACCAAGCAAAGAGAGCCCTGCGAGTATCATAAGTATACCTGTAAGCACAAAGAGTACACCTTTGGTTGTAGGGGTAAAGGCAATGGCTTGTCCCAGGAGTCCGAATACTGCACCTAAAATGGCATAAGTTGTTACACGGCCGAAGTTATAGGCAAGATGTGAAATGGTCTGTTGTGCCCATGAACTTGTCTGGTCTATTTTAGTAGAACTGTATGCAACAACAATACCACCACACATTCCAATGCAGTGTCCGACAGAACCTAAAAAAGCGGTACTAAGTATGATAAGAAGGTCGATATTGTTCATTAAAAGGTCACTTTAGTTTAAAAATTATAAAACTATAGTATTTTTTTGTTAAAATGGTGTTAATTATACTTAAGGATTGGAATGTTTAAATCATTTAAACGTAATTTTATGAAAATGTTTAGAGAGTTTTTGGTTTATCATCATAGCTCATTGGAATTTCGTGCAAAAATAATCACGTTGATGATCTCATCCAATGGTGAGATAAGTGAATGTGAAAAACAGAAGCTTAAAGAGATAGCCTACAGTATTTATGCTGATGATGAAGAAAGAGCAGAACTTCTCATTGGTACGGTTAATGAATATCATACCAAGATCATTACCAATAACGGGCTTGATTTTGAACATCTTATTCAATTGGTGGCAAGAGACGTTCGACAGGTAAAACGTTTTCATAAAAAAATAGATATAGAGATGCTTCTGCAGTTACATTACTGCATATGTGAAGAAGATGAAGAAGAGATACTGTTCCAAAACCGTATTTTAGAGTTTTTGCAAAGCCTTAAAGACGAGTATGGGAAGGCATAAATATGGAATGGTACAGATTTATAATTTTTGGAAAAGTGCAGGGTGTATTTTATAGAAAGTCTGTTTCTCAGGCTTTCATGAAAAAGCAGTTCAAAGGATACATCCAAAATGTGTCTGACGGTACGGTTGAAGTTGTAGCAGAAGTTTTTGATGATGATTTTGATACGTTTATGAACATACTTAAAGAGGGTTCTCTTTTAAGTACAGTTGATGATGTTAGCTATGAGATCATCAATGATGCAGAGTTCAATACAGATGGTTTTGAAATACGATATTAAAATGTAGGGTCGGTTTACCGACCATAGTTGAGTGAGAAGGATTTATTTATGAGTTCAGGCTGGGGTTGTCAATTTATGGGTACAAAAGGTGATGATAAAGAGTGGTGTCTCAAACTCCATCATCATTGTGAACCAGGGTGTAAAGGGTGTATTATTGCCGGTCAAGTGGAATTCTCTACTCTCAATGTAAGTGAAGAACAGGAGAGAAAGGTCAAGAAAAGGTCTGATGACCCTTTGGGAGGTAGATAGTCTACGCCATTTCCTTCCCAAACTTTGCTTTTAACTTCGCCAACTTAGGCGGGATCACAGCCATACAATAGCCCTGCATAGAGTTTTGACGGTAGTAATCCTGGTGGTAGGCTTCAGCCGGATAGTATTTATCCAGTGCTTCGATGATGGTGACTATAGGATCAGAGTAATCATTTTGAGCTGCTTCCATTGCTGCTTCGGCAGCTTCTTTTGTTTCTTCATCTGTGTAAAGAATGGTTGACCTGTATTGAGTTCCTCTGTCTGCACCCTGCTGGTTGAGTGTAGTAGGGTTGTGGACTACAAAAAAGATATCAAGCAGTGTATCTGATGTGATGACTGTATCATCATAGGTGATCTTTATCACTTCTGCATGACCTGTCTCTCCTGTACAAATATCTCTGTATGTCGGGTTAAGCGTCTGACCGTTTGCATAGCCACTCTCTACATCACTCACACCTTTAAGTACTTCAAATACTGCCTCAGTACACCAAAAACATCCACCACCTACTATAAGTTCTTTAATTGCCATTTGTAATCCTATATCGTTTAAGTTATATTTACTTTCTTCGCTATAATAACCAATAAAATAAAAAGTAATCTAAATATTGGAGTTTTATGATGAATGTAAATGTAGTATGCCCGCATTGTCTCAAGGTAAACCGTATTCCTAAAAAAGAGTCTTATGCAAAAGCAAATTGTGGTTCCTGCAAGAATTCACTTCTTGATTCAAAGCCGGTTTCTGTAGATGCAGATAAACTGGGTACTTTTATAGCAAATTCAGAGATACCGTTGGTAGTGGATTTCTGGGCACCCTGGTGTGGTCCATGCCGTCAAATGGCACCTGCCTTTGAAGAGGCTGCTCTCTCAATGCCGCTTCAGGCTCAGTTTCTAAAGGTCAACACTGAAGAACAGCAGACTCTTGGAGCGCAGTATGCCATACAAAGTATTCCAACCCTTATTATGTTCAAAAACGGTAAAGAGGTTGAGAGACTTTCCGGTGCATTGTCTGT
>JAGGRU010000057.1 GCA_021159425.1 Sulfurovum sp. | reverse complement strand
AATGGCTGTGCCACCTGCCAAAAATAACTCTTCTATATCTATCAAAACATTAAGTTTTGGATTGATTACTGGAAAACTAAAATGAGTTAAGAATAGGACATTATTTACGGGACTGAAGTCCCTACTCCTAAAAAGAGAGATTTTTGCACAGTCTCGGGGACGATGGGAACGAGAGAACCCCTTGGAGCAGCACGTCAACGACCTCTGCCACCGCCACGACCTCCTCCTCGACCACCACCGCCGTGAGCTCCACCGCCTCTGTAACCACCACCTCTGTAAGCACCACCGCCTCTGCTGTAGCCGCCGCCTCTATAGTTTCCGCCTCTGGCATATCCTCCACCACGGGTTCCGCCATATCCTCTGCGACCTCCGCCATAGTATCGACCACCCCTATAAGCACCTCTTCCATATCTACCGCCATAGTATCTACCGCCACGACCATAATATCCGCCGTAATATCCTCTATTGTAGTACCTGCCGCCATAATATCTATTTCTGCCATATCTATAATAGCCATTGCCATAGATACCGCCATAGTAATACATATTATTGTAATAATAGTATGGTTGATCGTAATAATACGGATATGCGTATGCTCCCCATACTTGACCACCATAATAGCCTGGATAGCCCCCATAAACTGCCGGATAGCCTAGTCCCGGAGCTATGTAACACCCAGAGAGAACAAACAATGGGATAATAACCATTGCAATTTTTTTAATCATCAATACAATCTTTTTCATAGCCTTCTCCTTTTTAGTGGATAGCCTTATATTCCATTATATCCAAATGTTTCAACCACAAGCATCTTCTAAAGTTCTTTTGTACTCTTCAGCAGTCATGTTTTATCCTATTTATCTATTAGAAGGAAACCCTTGGATATAATACCGAAAATATTACAGCATATATAAAATAATTAATTTTAAATTACTGATAGAATAAAAGGAAACACATGAAAAAACGAACAAAAATAGTTGCGACTATAGGACCTGCATCTGATTCTCTTGAAAAGATAACAGCACTTATACGTTCAGGTGTCAATGTTTTTCGTTTAAATTTTAGTCACGGAACGCATGAATATCATTTTGAAGTTCTCAGCAAAATACGTAAAGCCATAGAAGATACCGGTCTTATTACAGGCATACTGCAGGACATTAGCGGACCAAAAATCCGTGTGGGAATGTTAAAAGAAGATTTCACACTCAAAACAGGAGATACGATCGAGTTTATCAAAGAGGAGATCGTAGGTTATAAAGTGGATGAAACCCACTATCGTCTTTGTATCAATGAACCTAAAATACTTGACCAGTTGGCTGTAGGTGAATATATCTATATGTATGACGGTATTATTCGTGCTGTTGTTACAGAGGCATTGGCTGAAAAAGTGATCGTTAAAATAGAGAATGACGGTATGCTCTCCTCAAGAAAAGGTGTGAATTTCCCAAATACATGTTTGGGAATAGATGTATTAACAGCCAAAGATAAAAAAGATATGCTTTGGGGTGTTGAAAATGGTGTTGATTTTATGGCAATTTCATTTGTACAAAATGCAAAAGATATGATCGATGCAAGAGAGATCATAAAATCTTACGGAGGAAGTACCCAGCTTTTTGCTAAAATAGAAAAGTTTGATGCCATAGAGAATATAGATGCGATCATTGATGCCAGTGACGGTATTATGGTAGCAAGAGGTGACCTTGGTATTGAGATCCCCTATTTTGAAGTACCTTTTACACAGAAAATGCTCATACGAAAAGCAAATGAACTGTGTAAGCCGGTTATTACTGCAACACAAATGCTTCTCTCTATGACAACAAAAGAGACAGCAACACGTGCCGAGATCTCTGATGTGGCAAATGCTGTTTTAGATGGGACAGATGCTGTTATGCTCTCAGAAGAGTCTGCCATAGGTCATAACCCTGTTTTAGCTGTTGAAACTATGGTAAAAACCATTCAGGCAGCAGAAGAGCATTACCCGTTTCATAAGTTTGATATCTTTGAAATGCATGACCGGGGAGACAAAATAGATGACTCTGCTGTCCGTCTCGCAGAAAGCTTGAAGACTTCAGGTATCATAGCTATGACAACTTCCGGACAGTCTGCAAAGAAAATAGCACGTTATCGTCCGAAAAGATCAATTTATGCAGTGACACATGAACATAAAACAGCCTGTTCCCTCACTATTGTCTGGGGTGTTGTTCCCGCATTTTCTGTAAAAAAAGACTCCTTTCCTCTCATGATAAGTGATCTTATGGATCAGGGAATCCAGCGTGGTGTTTTAAATCTTGAAAAGACATACATACTGGTAGCAGGTGACCCTGCAGGAATACCAGGTTCAACTAATTTGATCCGTGTCTTTGCAGGGCATGAAATGAGATTTTTCTGTTCTTTAAAAGAAAAAGAATAAAGCTGAAAGTTTAAAGTGTTGATCATACATACTCTATTAATATTTAAATGATAAAATTAAAATATAGAGACGAAAAGGAAAAAATATGAGTAAAAGTAATTTAAAACATTTGGAAACGGTCAAAGAGAATATTGACAAAACAGATACATTGAGCCAGGAAGAGAAAAGTGACTCCATGAAACGCATTGAAGAGTGGTATGCAGAAGATCAGGCATGGGAAGCACTTATGGTTGAACTGAGTGAAATTTCACCCAAAGTAAAAACTGTTCTGGCAGATCTCGGGCTTATTTAATTCCTACTCTTTGTTCTCGTGTCGGCTGTTACGGATTTCAAGTGATCCGTTAAGATCATTTAAAAAACAGGGCTTTCCCACAAAGCCAACATTTGAATAGACACTCTTTTCTGTACTGTAATCAATGTAAAAGATGGAAGGGAAAAAGTTTTCCTTGAACTCAGAGGGAAATTCATCATCCTTGTCAACGATCAGAGTAATGTAGTTTTCAAGTTTACTTTTGACTGTTTCCGCACTGAGTGTATTGTTAATAAGCTTGTCACACCAGCGACAGTTCTCTTTAACGACCACCATCACCAACATCTTCTTCTCTTTCTCTGCTTTGCTGATGGCTGTAGCATAATTGTTCTCTGCCCCCAGTTTTTTGGCAGCTTCTATTGCATCTGATGCCATAAGCCCACAAGTAAGTAAAAGTGTCATAAAAAATAATTTCATAAGTATGTCCTGTTTTTATTTTATCGATTATCGTCTATTTCTTCTTAAATAGTTATTAAAGGATGCCTCTGATTTGGGTATACTTTCAACATGGCAAAGAAAAAGAAAAAATACCTCATAAAACTTAACAATAAAATACGAAACTACTTTAACGGACTCCCTTTTGATGAGGGGATAGATACAATAGATGATGATAAGCTCATTGAACTCATTATGCTTCTTGAAATTACCCTTCCTTCACATGAACATGATGATATGGTACGTGCCTTACGACGAGTATGGAGTGAAGAAGGTGCGGGTATACGTGAACTGATAGTTTCCTATCTTACACAGAGTTACAAAGCAGTACATCATGGAAAAACAAAACGTCCTTTAGATAAGGTAGAAAAGATCCTGCAACTCTTAGAAGATATAGAACATAGCAAACATGAGGAAAATTTACTTCTTGAAGCGTTTATAGATGTTAAAAGTTCCAAGGTGACTGCAGAAAAGGTCATTTCAAAGCTACACTATCTACGCATGAAAGAGAGACTCACTTCTCTTGAAAAATCACTCAAAGTAGAATTTACTACCTTGAATGAAATGCAGTTTATGCACTCTTTTACTTTTGCACTGGAAGAGTTTGATTTCACAAAACAACTTTTATGTACCACAAACCCTCTGGCAATGGATGAACTTTGGGAACTGAATAATGAAGATATACGTAAGTATCTTCAAGAGATTAAAGAAGAGAGTATTGAAGATAAGACTACTGAGATAAAATTATTTTTAGAAAAACTACATGAGCAGAAGCATCCTTTTTTAAACCAAGAAGATATCAATAGTGCTCTACGCAAAACGCGCCCTGACACAGCACTCTATCATACAGAGATCCCCCTGAAAATTATTGACAATATTTTAATTAATATTAGTGATAAATATGATGTATTTGAGAGTACGGATCACATCATCATAGAGAAAGAAAAAAACCATAACCTTTTTGGGACTATGCTCTATTATAACACTTCTGTAT
>JAGGRU010000019.1 GCA_021159425.1 Sulfurovum sp. | reverse complement strand
TGTTATTTTTACCTTTTCTTATCATGAGAGGGCCTTCACCCTTCAAGAACGCAATACCTTTTTGATCACATGCACCTGCAATGAAAATATTTTCATCACTTGTTTCAAGTCCTTCATCTTCAAGTACTTTTGTCCAGTGTGCAATAGATTTATTTTCATCTTTATCTGAAATGTCTAAAGGATTTTCTGTTGTCGGATCCAATTTTAATTTTTCTGATGCGAATTTAATGATCTCATCATCAGCCGGAACCGGTGTTTTACCAAAGTAACCTGATCTCGTCATCAGCCGGAACCGGTGTTTTACCAAAGTAACCAAGTACCATTCGTCCATAACCCGGAGCAATTTGCTTCCATGGACCGAACATAACGTTCGCATATGCCTGCTGCCAGTAGAATTGGCTCACAGGGGTTACAGATGTACCGTAACCACCACGTTCAACTACCTCTTTCATCGCTGCAATTACTTCATCGAATTTTTCAAGATCACCTGAATCTCTCATCATTTGCGTATTGGCTGTTAACGCTCCACCAGGCATTGGTGAGAATGGAATAAGAGGTGAAACCTGTGTGGCTTCAGGTGGGATCAAATAGTCTGCAAGGCACTCTTTAAGTCTCTCTTCATACTTGAGTATTTTATCTAACTTCAAGTCACCGAGATTATAATTCGTACCTTTTGTTGCATGAAGCATTGTCAAGATATCCGGCTGAGAAGTACCACCACTTACTGGTGATGCAGCCATATCGATACCATTTGCTCCTGCTTCAAGTGCTGCAAGGTAAGAAGCAACAGAAACACCTGCTGTTTCATGTGTGTGCAGTCTTAAATGCACAGACTCACCAAGGAGTTTTCTAGCCATGGTGATCGTTTCATATACTTTATGAGGATTTGCTGTTCCTGATGCATCTTTAAAACAAACAGAGTCAAAGTCAATACCGCTGTCTAAAATATTTCTAAGTGTTTTTTCATAGAAAGCAACATCGTGTGCACCTTTACATCCCGGAGGAAGATCCATCATAGTTACAACAACTTCATGATTCAGACCATGTTTTTTGATCATCTCTGCAGAGAATGCAAGATTATTCACATCATTGAGTGCGTCAAAGTTACGTACTGTTGTTGTTCCATGTTTTTTAAACATTTTAGCAAAGAGGTCGATCATTTCACGGCTGCCAGTGTCAAGCATTACTGTGTTAATACCGCGTGAAAGTACTTGAAGGTTAGCTTTCGAACCAACAATCTCTCTGAAACCATCCATCATTTTGAATGCATCTTCCTGAAGATAGAAGTAAAGTGATTGGAATCTGGCTCCGCCACCAAATTCAAAGTGCGTGATCCCTGCCTGTTTCGCTGCTTCTACTGCAGGAAAAAAGTCATCCATAAGTACACGACCACCAAAAACAGATTGGAATCCATCTCTAAAAGTTGTGTCCATTACATCGATATATTTTTTAGCCATTTACGATACCTTTTGTGTGATTATTTGCATAAATTTACTTTTTTCGAAATTCTGTTACAGCTGCAATAATTGCCGCAATACGCTGTGATTCATCAGACTGACCCGAAGGAGTGGGTGCTGCAGAAGTCTCTTCAGGAAAGTATTTTTCAATGATCTTTGCCTGTAGTTTGATAGCTTGTATAAGTATGAACAGAAATGCAAATACAACCGCCATTCCCAATACCATAAATTTTATACTTTCGCCTATTAAGTTAACATCTTCCATATACTCTCGCTTTATTCAAATGTTTTTGAACCCTCTGTATAATCTTAAATACACATAGAGTTCAATAGTTCTGTAACCAAATTTTAAAACAGTTTTGCTTGTTCTTAGTTAAAAAAGAAGAATTATCTTCTCTTTTTTCTACGATTGTTATTTCGGGTAGCTTTTTGTTCACCTACATAACTTTGCATCATGTCATCTACAGTATTTTGGTCAAAACCAATTTGTGAACCAACATTATGTTCTTCTTTTTCCATAAAACAGGAAATAAGTTTCTCAAGAAGCACCTCTTTGTCTATCTCACCCATATATTCGATGAGCCTGTTTGCCTCTTTATGGATAGGCATTTTTCTTACCTGATCTGCCAAATATTCAAGACCGGATTCATCAATACCCTCTCCACCTTGAAGCGTAGCCAAACGCATCTCCGCACCTACCTCTTTTTGAATACGCTGAAGCTCTCTAAACTCTTCAGGAGTCACCAAAGTAATCGCCTGACCACTCTTTCCGGCACGACCGGTACGACCGATACGGTGTACATAAGACTGAGGATCGAAAGGAATGTGGTAGTTAAAAACATGTGTTACATCTTTCACATCAAGTCCACGTGCTGCCACATCGGTAGCTACCATGATCTTCGTCTCTCCTCTTCTATAGGCTTTGATCACGATTTCCCTATCCCTTTGCTCCAGATCACCATGCAGACCTGCCGCATTAAAGCCTAAAGCCTGTAAATATTCGGTCAATCTGTCCACTTCACGTTTCATACGACAAAAGATAAGGCATTTATTGGTCTTTTCTGTTTCAAGAAGTTTTACAATGGCTTCATCTCTTTGACTCTCATTGATCACATAATAACGCTGCTCAATAATATTATTTGTTGTCTCATCATCACCTATAACAGAAATAAATTCAGGTTCATAGAGAATATCAGATGCAAGCTCTTTTATGGGTTCAGGCATTGTTGCTGAGAAAAGCAGTGTTTGTCTGTTTTGTGGAATATATTCAAAGATCTCTTTTATCTCTTCCAAAAATCCCATATCAAGCATCTCATCTGCTTCATCAAGGACTACGATCTCCGGGTTAAAGACATCGATCTTACCTTTTTTATAAAGATCTTTCAATCTTCCCGGTGTGGCTACAACGATCTGTACCCCTTTGTGAATAAGAGCAATTTGACGACCATAGCCTACACCACCATACACTGTTAAGGTTCTAATACCCGCAAAACGTCCCAAGTGATAAAGCTCATCCGCTACCTGTGTTGCCAACTCTCTTGTAGGCGTGATGACCAACGCTCTCTCTATCTCACCTTTGGCAAGTTTGTCCATCATCGGCAAACCAAAAGCTGCTGTTTTTCCTGTACCGGTATGTGCCTGACCTACCATATCAGAACCGTTAGCAATAATAGGAATTGCCATCTCCTGAATAGGACTCGGTTCCCTAAAGCCTGCTATTTTCACCCCTTTAGCTATATCACGGTGAAAATTAAATTCGTTAAATTTCATAGTTTTACCTTTTTAAATACGAGGTTTTATCTCGTTCATGTCCAAAAAATCTTTTTGAACTTAAGAAAGTTTCCTCTGGAAACTCTATAAATTCAATGTAGGGTCGATTTATCGACCGTATTGGTGTATATATTGTGGTCGGTGAACCGACCCTACATTTATATGATAATCAATAAAATGATCCCGAAAATAATACGGTAAATACCAAAAGGCACAAAAGAAAACTTCTGTATAAATACAAGGAAAAGTTTCACCGTAATATAGGCCACCACAAACGCAACTACAAAGCCTACAACAAAGGCATCCCAGTTTGCATCTGCAAAGTCCTGATAGTGTTTGAGCATGTCATACCCACTTACCGCTGCCATGACTGGAATCGCCAGTAGAAAAGAGAAATCTGAAGATGTTTTTCTATCCATTCCTGTCAGCAGTCCACCAACAATGGTTGCTCCTGCTCTGCTTGTTCCGGGAATCAAAGAAAATATCTGGGCAAAACCTACCCACAAAGCCTGTACGTAACTTACCTTTTCAACCTCTTTAACATGATACTCTTTCTCTTCATAGAAATGCTCTACAACAAGAAAAACAATACCACCAATAATGAACATCCATGCAACGGTTTCAACATTGAAAAGTGTTTTGATCTGATCTTTAAAAATAAAGCCAACAACAGCAAGAGGAAGAAATGCTACAAACAGCTTCATCCAGAGATCCACTTTTTTAAAAGTGATCTTCTCTTTATAAATAAGCATGACAGCCAAGATAGCTGCAAATTGGATGATCACTTCATAGGCTTTCATCAAGGCACTCTCTTCGATCCCCAAAAATCTACTTGCAACGATCATATGCCCTGTTGAAGAAATAGGCAAAAACTCTGTAAAACCTTCGATAATACCAATGATTATCGCTTGAATAATATCCAA
>JAGGRU010000211.1 GCA_021159425.1 Sulfurovum sp. | reverse complement strand
CTGGTTATGATCATTCTGAACATTGAGCTTTTTTTAACGCACTTTTCGTTATAATAATCATCATTTATTTTAAGGATTTAAAATGTTATCAAAACGTATACAGACACTATCACCATCACTCACTATTGCTATCACTATGCTTGCACAGGATCTTAAAGCTTCAGGAAAAGACATTCTTTCTTTCTCAGCAGGGGAACCTGACTTTGGTACACCAAAACGCATTAAAGATGAAGCGATCAAAGCGATCAACGACGGATTCACAAAATACACTGCTGTACCAGGCATTATAGAGGTTCGTGAAGCGATCGCAGGAAAGCTCAAAAGAGACAACAATCTTGACTATACAGCAGCTGACATTATCGTAAGTAATGGTGCGAAACACTCACTGTTCAATCTTTTCCAAGCCGTGATCGATCCAGGAGATGAAGTAATTATCCCTGCTCCATACTGGGTAACATATCCGGAACTTGTTAAATATGCTTTTGGTATTCCTGTGACCATTGAAACACATGACCATAGTAATTTTAAGATCACTCCTGAACAACTTAAAGCAGCGATCACAGAAAAAACAAAGATGCTCATACTCACAACACCTTCCAACCCTACTGGTTCCATCTACAGCAGAGAAGAGCTTACAGCATTGGGAGAAGTACTCAAGGGAACAGATATCATTATTGCCTCTGATGAAATGTATGAAAAACTGGTTTATGATGCAGAGTTTGTAGCTACTGCGAGCATCTCTGAGGACATGTTCCAAAGAACTGTGACCATCAATGGACTCAGCAAATCTGTTGCAATGACAGGATGGCGTTTTGGGTATCTTGCTTCAGCAAACAAAGAGTTGATCTCTGTGATGAACAAACTTCAAAGTCAAAGTACATCAAACATAAACTCAGTCACACAGAAAGCAGCGATCCCTGCACTTAACGGTGAAGTTGATGATGATATCGAAATGATGAGAAAAGCGTTTGCAGGTCGTGCGGAAGAGGCTACAAAACTCATGAATGAAATTGACGGTCTATCTGTACGTAAACCAGAAGGAGCATTTTATCTTTTTGTAAATATTAAAGATATTTCTGATGACTCCATTGAATTTTGTAAAGATCTGCTTCAAGAAGCGGGTGTTGCTGTTGTTCCTGGTGTAGGATTTGGATCTGAGGGATATTTTAGATTCTCATTTGCAACAGATATAACAACGATCCGTGAAGGTATCAGACGTATCGGAAAGTTTGTAGAACAGAAAAAACAAGCCTAATTTTCTTCCAGGATGGTAGTATACACTACCATCCTCTCTTCCTTATACTATGAACTACCTATAGATCAACACAAAGTGCCCTTATTTCTTCTTTGTCATTCTCTCCATTATAAACCAGACTAAACCTATAATACTGAACAATACTACAGGTGCTATCCAGGGACGTTCTTTAATCACTCCAAAGAAAGCGATGATAGCCTCACTGGAATAATACGCACTCAATCCTATAGTCAATACAAACACGATAGATGCAAATACGTTGTAAAATGCAAACTTCTTAAAATCATATTTTGAAAGTGCCATAGAGATTGGTACAAGGGTTTTTATACCATATAAGAACTTCTGTATAAATATGGCAGATATTCCATATTTACGCATGATAAGCGTGGCAAGGGCTATTTTACGTTTATGTTTGGCAAAATATGGCTGTATCTCTTTTTTATGGTACTTCCCAAGATAAAAAAGAAAGATGTCTCCTAAAAAGTTTGACACTGTAGCTACTGCCAATGCTGTGGTAAGGTCCATATTTCCCATAAATGAGAAGACTCCTGCTGCGGCAACAATGAACAACGAACCACCAAAGGCAAAAAAAGCGATAGCAAGGTAACCCCAGGTCTCAAGCGAAGAAAAATCCATAAATAATAATCCTGAAAATAAATTAATGAATCATATCTAAAATATGTTAATCCAAAATAAGTTATAATCCTACTCATGATAAGTACACTCCTCTCCATCATTTTTGTTTATGTCTTCATCTTGCTTGGTTATATGGCTAAACGTATCTTTCAAGATGATATGAATACCAAGACACTCACTTTGATGTCTGTTTATTTTTTACAACCCTTTGTTACTATTTGGGGTTTCAGTACTGCAAAGTTACATGCAGAACATACTTATGTTCCTCTCATCTATTTGGCAATAATATTGATGTTGCTTATTCCGACCATACTTATTGGAAAAATTATATTTACAAATATTAAAGACCGTGCTATCTTCTCTATTGCTGGTTTTGTCGGTAATACAGGCAATATAGGTATACCGCTTGGTATTGCACTGTTTGGGGAACAGAGCGTTATCTATACCACACTGATCAATATTGCAAATGTATTTGTGGTCTATATTATTGGTGTCTACATCTATTCAAGAGGTTCATTCAGTATTAAAGACTCTTTGTTTAATATTATAAAGATCCCTATTATACCTGCTTCTATCGTTGCTATATTAATAAATATGAATGATGTAATACTCTCTTCTCAAATTCAGGAGTTTTTTAAAATGGGTGCCTATGCGGGGATAGTTTTACAACTTTTTTTACTAGGAACATTCCTACAGGGCATACGTATCAAAGAGCTACACCCAAAACTTTTCATAGGAACCATAAGCCAGAAGTTTATACTCATCCCTTTGACTACTGCGATCATACTAAGTTTTACAGATCTTCCACTATTTGTACAGGGAGTTATTTTCATGGAGATGATGGTACCTTTGGCAGTGGCCAACATAAACCTGGCTTCTTTGTATGACTGCAAACCTAGAGATGTTACCTCGCTTATTTTTCTTAGTACACTTTTGTTTATTCCCCTTTTATTTGTATTGAGTTATATTGTGAATCACTACTATTTGTGATAAAATTACCGTATTATTTTTTTAGGAGTCTCTCGTGAATAAAAAAACCCTTATTATCGGTGCAGGCGGTGTCGGAAATGTTGTTGCTTTTAAGTGTGCAATGAATGCTGACACATTCGGTGACATTACACTGGCAAGTCGTACAGTTTCTAAATGTGATGCCATAGCTGCAAATGTAAAAGCAAGAACCGGAGTAACAATACAGACAACAACCGTAGATGCAGATTCGGTAAGCCAACTTGTTGAACTCATAGACAATCTTGATGCTGACATAGTCATCAACGTAGCACTTCCCTACCAAGACCTTACAATCATGGATGCTTGTACGCAAACAGGTGTAGACTACCTGGACACAGCCAACTACGAACACCCGGACACTGCAAAGTTCGAATACAAAGAACAGTGGGCAAGAGATGGACAATTCAAAGAAGCAGATATTATGGGATTGTTGGGTTCAGGGTTTGACCCTGGTGTGACCAATGTATTCTGTGCTTATGCCCAGAAACACTATTTTGACGAGATACATACCATAGACATACTTGACTGTAATGCAGGAGATCACGGATATCCGTTTGCCACCAACTTCAACCCGGAGATCAACCTGCGTGAGGTATCTGCAAAAGGACGTTATTGGCAAAAAAATAATAATGAACAAGGGGAATGGATAGAGACAGAACCTATGGAGATCAAACAGGTATGGGATTATCCTGAAATCGGTCCAAAAGACTCTTACCTGCTCTACCATGAAGAGATGGAGAGTCTGGTCAAACATATCAAAGGGTTAAAACGTATCAGATTCTTTATGACCTTTGGAGAGTCTTACCTTACACACATGAAGTGCCTTGAGAATGTAGGTATGTTGGGTATTAAGCCTGTTGAACATAGAGGGTTGAAAATAGTCCCTATGGAATTCCTTGCTACCCTGCTTCCTGACCCGGCAAGTCTTGGACCCCGTACGAAAGGGTTAACCAATATCGGTATCTTTGCCAAAGGCATCAAAGACGGTGAAGAGAAAACAGTTTATATTTACCAGATATCTGACCATGAAAAATGTTATGCAGAAGTGATGAGCCAGGGTGTGAGTTATACAACCGGTGTACCTGCAATGATCGGTGCAAAACTCATGCTGGAAGGAAAATGGCAAGGCAAAGGTGTATTCAATATGGAAGAGTTTGACCCGGATCCGTTCATGGAAGAGTTGAATATACAAGGGTTACCTTGGAAGATCATGGAGCTTGGAGAAAATGAAACAAGGTTAGTAAATTAGCAT
>JAGGRU010000065.1 GCA_021159425.1 Sulfurovum sp. | reverse complement strand
GATCGAAATCATCCGGGTGAGTATATTCGTTACCCATTTTTACAGTTACTTCAAACGGCTCTCCTGCAGTTGCAGTGTCAGCACATGTGATGAATGGTGAGTGTCTGTCGATAAGGTCTTTCTTTGCTTCTCTATCTACTTCTGAGATATCTACGTATTTGTTAATTTTTGGCATATTGTTTCCTTTTGTATTTGTTTTGTAGGACGATTGTATCACAAGTATATTAATGAAAAGTAAGGATTTCGGTTAAATAGGAGTATTTTAGTCTTATTTGTAAAATATGTAACATTTTTGTAGGTCGGGGTGAGGGCACCCCGACCTACATATAAAAGGTATCGATATTACGCCGGAATAATATGCTCAGCTTTTTGTACGTGGAAATTAAGTCCTATCTCTTTTTCTGTACATCCAAGAGCAAGAGCAACCATTTGTGGCATGTGAAGTACCGGAAGTTCTACATCACGACCCATGACTTTGGCTACACTGTCCTGATAGGTATCCATTTTTAGGTGACAAAGAGGACAAGGCGTTACCATCATGTCTGCATTGTTATCTATGGCATCAAGAAGGGCATTCCCTGTCAATACTTCAGATGCATGATTTGCCTGAAGCTCGACATGGAAACCACAACATTTATTTTTATGAGAATAATTGACCGGATGACCTTCAAGTGCAGAGATAAGCTGATCCAATGAAGTAGGGTTGTATGGGTTTTCATGTCCATTTGATGCTCCATGCAACTCTGATGGTCTGATGTTATGACAGCCATAGAATGGAGCAATGTTCAAATGACTGAGAGGTACAGTTACTTTATCTTTGATCTTATCCAAACCATACTCATCTATAAGTGTATAGAGAAAATGTTTGATCTCGGATGTACCTTTGTACTCCAATCCAACTTCTGCAAGTTTTTCATTGACACGTGCTTTTAATTCCGGGTTGGTATCTAAAGCATGTTTTGTCATAGCAGAGTTAAGCTGACAAGTATTACAGATGGTGATCATTGTAAGACCTAACTTCTCTGCATAACAGATATTTCTTGCATTCAATACGTGTGCAAGAAATTCATCAAAATCTTGCAGGTGAGATGCCCCACAACAAGAAGCTTCTTCTAAAATAGTGATTTCAATCCCTAATTTTTCAGCTACTGCAAGCGTAGATGAAAGTAACTCAGGTGTAGATTGTTTTGCTGTACATCCTGTAAATAGTGCGTATTTTAATTTGCTCATCTTTTCTCCTTATAGCTTGTTTGTCATTGAGATATCAATTAGTTTTTGAACCTCGTCTAAGTTTTTGATCTTCGGCATATTATCAATGAACGGTACACCATCTTGCCAATGGATCTTTCCTGCTTTCATCATCTTGAATGCTGTCGTCAAGTGTTTGTACATTCCCAGGTATCCTTCTGAATAGACAACTATATCTGCTTCATCAAGGAAACCGTGTTTTCTAATACTTCTAACAAAGCCTTCTGCATGTCTTGTAGCGATATTGCTTCTTGCAATACCTGTTTCAAACTGCAGGTTATGAAGTTTAGTGATCTTCTCTATAGGGTTGATCTCTTTTGGACAGGCTTCTGCACACTCGAAACATTTTACACAGTCCCAAACACCTTGACCACCCTGGAAGGTAAGTTCAAGTCTCTCATCACCGGCTGTATCTCTTGTATCTACAGTAAATCTGTATGCAGAAACAAAAGCAGCTGGCCCGAAGAACTGATCATTGACTTCAAGAGCAGGGCAGGAGTAGTGACAGGCACCACACTGAATACAAAGGTCAGAATCCAGGAAGTTGTCAAATTCTGCGATAGACTGCTTTGTCTCATGCTCAGGGCGTGGATCAACATCTGCAACGACATAAGGCTTCACAGCAGCATGTTTGTCCCAAAAATCTTTTTTATCAATGATCATATCTTTCATCGCACGTTTTTTACTGGAAGGTTCAAATACCAGTTCATTGTCAAAAAGGTCTAACAGCTCCATAGCATTTTGTTTACATGCAAGAACTGCTTTACCATTTACTTTAATCGCACAGGCACCACAGATACCGTGACGACATGAACGTCTGTAAGAGAAAGAACCATCATGTTCCCACTTGATCCTGTTTAGAAGGTCAAGTACTAACTCATCTTTACCCACTACCATCTCATAGTTTTTATAATATGGAAGATAGTCTGTCTCAGCATTAAATCTGAACGCTTTAAGCGTTACTTTTCTTTTATCACTCATCATGACCTCCTTAATATGTTCTTTCTTTTGGTTCAAACTTGCCAAGTACTACTTCGCCCCATTCTTGAGACATATTGAAATCTTTGTCCATAGTTGCATAAGTATGTTTCAAGAAGTTTTTATCATCTCTTGTTGGGAAATCTTCACGGAAGTGACCACCACGACTCTCTTCTCTGTTAAGTGCACCATCAACGATGAACTTGGAGAACTCTATCATGTGACCAAGCTCTATGGCTTCCTGGAGGTCTGTATTAAATGTGTTTGATTTATCATCTATACGGATATTCTTGAATTTTTTGAGTAAGCTATTAATACTTTTCAACTGTTTATCAAGAGACTCTTTGGTTCTAAATACACCGGCATTTTCTGTCATACCTTCTTGAAGTGTAGTTCGAAGAGCAGGAACACGTTCTTTACCATTTGATGTTTTAAGTGTATTCATCTCTGCTATCATTGTATCTGCATCTGTAACGGATGCTTTACGCAATTCAACACCATCGTTGAGTGCTTTAACCATGTTTTCGCCTGCATGACGACCAAAGAGAAGGGCTTCAAGTACTGAGTTTGCACCAAGTCTGTTTGCTCCGTGTACAGAAACACAAGAACACTCCCCGGCAGCATAGAAACCTTCTACCAGATCACCTTCAGCATTTTTTTGAACCTGACAATCAATGTTTGTTGGTATACCACCCATGGAGTAGTGCGCTGTTGCTGAAATATGTATAGCCTCTTTAAGCATATCCTGCCCCTGGAATGCAATAGCCAGTTCACGAAGTTCAGGAAGTTTTGTAAGGATGATCTCAGGATCCAAATGTGTAAGGTCAATGTTTACGGATTGACCATCTTTACCTACACCTCTGCCTTGACGAACCTCTTCCATAATAGCTCTGGATACAACATCACGTGAAGCAAGCTCCATCGCATTTGGTGCATATTTGGTCATAAATCTTTCACCCAATGAGTTAAAGAGGCGACCACCTTCACCACGTGCTGCTTCAGAGATGAGTACACCTGAACCACCAAGTCCACTTGGGTGAAACTGTACAAACTCCATGTCTTCAAGCGGAAGACCGTGACGTGCTACAATAGAGAGTGAATCACCTGTATTTGCATGTGCATTAGAGTTAAATCTGTATGCTCTTCCGTGTCCGCCTGTGGCGAACATAGTTACTTTTGCATTAAAGATAGCCGGCTTTGAATCACGGATGTCATAGGCTGCAACACCAGATACTTTTCCATCTTTATAAATGAGGTCAGAAGCATACCACTCATCAAATACTTCGATACCTGCACGATCTGCTTGTTCATAGATTGTTTGAAGCAATGTAAGACCTGTTCGGTCTTTAGCGTAACATGCTCTGGGTTTTGACTGTCCGCCAAAAGGTCTAATGGCAATGTTGCCTTCTTCATCTCTTGAAAACACAGCTCCCATTCTTTCTGCCCATCTAATAGTCTCAGGTGCTTTAGAACACATAAGCTCAACACAATCCTGATCTGCAAGATAATCTGAACCTTTTACTGTATCAAATTCATGAAGTTCTGTAGAGTCATCTTTTCCAAGTGCGGCATTGATGCCACCTTGAGCAGCTCCTGAGTGAGATCTAAGTGGGTGAAGTTTTGTAATGACTGCTGTTTTCATTCCTGCTTCTGTCAGCTCTTTGGCTGCCGCCAAACCAGCCAAACCAGCACCAACGATTACAGCATCGTATTCGTAGATTTTAACATCTGGGTTCGTATTCATAGTAGCTACATCCTTATATTGCAATTTACATTAATTATATCTATTTGTGCATTAATTTTCGTTATGAAAGTAAGATGATGTTTGAAGAGAAAGGAGAGGTGTTACGGTTTTTCATAAGTTAAGAGGGCTTTACACTTTGGAATCGGAAGGCTTTGCCTCCGCTGTTCGGGACTAAAGTCTCCGCTTCCGAAAAAATCCTTA
>JAGGRU010000410.1 GCA_021159425.1 Sulfurovum sp. | reverse complement strand
TACTTGATTTTGATACATCAGATATGAAATATGCAGATATTGCACTTCAAGAGATAGCTGAAGGTAAAATTACAGTAAGCCTTGAAGGATAAAACATTTTGGATGATTGGTGTATGCAGTGACCAACATAATCGATAAAGCTCAAAATATACATACGATAGAAGAGGCTACATCTCTTCTGTGGGAAAAGATTCCTTCTCCTCTTCCCTCAACAATTAAAGCTCTTGAACTGGCATTGACCGCACATGATGGTCAAAAACGTAAAAGTGGCGAACCCTATATTATTCATCCTATTTTAGTTGCAGCAATTACAGCAGTTTTTTCCAATGATGAAACAATGGTCCAAGCAGCACTTCTTCATGATGTGGTTGAAGATACAAGTTTTGATCTTGAAGATCTTGAACGTGAATTTGGTGATGATGTAACGCATATGGTCGAGGGCTTGACCAAGATCGTAGAGATACGTGATGAAGAGTTGGCTGCTGCAGGTTCAAATGAGAGACTGATAAACTCAGCACTGACGTTTAGAAAAATGCTCGTCGCTTCCATTAAAGATATTCGTGTTCTGGTGATCAAGCTTTGTGACAGACTGCACAATATGTTGACGTTAGATGCACTTAGCCCGGAGAAACAGATACGTATTGCAGAAGAGACTTTGGTCGTTTATGCTCCTATTGCCCATAGACTTGGTATTTCACGAATGAAAAACCATTTGGAAGATTTGAGTTTTTATTATATCTATCCGGAAGATTATAAACTAATTGATGACTATATCAAAAAAAATGCCCAGAATTTACAATTTAAAATGAATGCATTTATCCAAAAAGTTAAAAAGCAGATAGTCCAGGAAGGTTTTGATGAAGATGAGTTTGAAATATTCGGGAGGGTGAAACATTACTATTCCATCTATATGAAGATGCATCGAAAAGGTGTGAGTATTGAAGAAGTGTTGGATCTTCTTGCTGTTCGTGTCATAGTTAAAGAGCCAATTGAATGTTATAGAGTGCTTGGTGTCATGCATCTTGGCTTCACCCCGCTTATATCACGTTTTAAGGACTATATCTCTGTTCCAAAAGAGAATGGATATAAAACCATACACACCACACTTTTTAACGAAGAAGGTATTGTAGAAGCTCAAATTCGTACACTTGACATGCACAGACTTGCAGAGTATGGCGTTGCTGCCCACTGGAAGTATAAAGGCGGTGGAGATGGTGTAAATCTTGAGTGGTTGGAGAGTCTGCATTATCAGAATGAATCAATTGAAGAATTTTATGAATTGGCTAAATCTGATCTTTTCTTAGAAGATATTACGGTATTCTCTCCCAAGGGGGACTATTATACCCTTCCCAAATCTTCTACTGCACTGGATTTTGCCTATGCCATCCACTCTGAAGTCGGTAAACATTCCATAGATGCGTTGGTAAACAAAAGAAGAGCATCCCTTTTAACCGTGTTGAAAAATGGTGATATTGTTAAGATCATAAAAGACGATAAACCTCATTTACATTGCTCATGGATGGATGCAGTGAAAACATCAAAAGCACAAGATGGCATAAGAAGCTCTTGCCGTGCACGTATAAAAGAGTCAGATACGCAAAGTGCCTATAATATTCTGGGGACACTTTTTGATCAAAAGAGTGCAACAATGCAAGATCTGGCACTGAGACTGGAGCTAATAGAGTCTATTCATAAGTTGCCTTTGCAGTTGGATTATTATAAAGCAGTCATGCATAAGATAGCAGATTATATAGGAGCGAAGGAAGTTCGTTTTTGGGAACTGCTTAAAAGAGGGTATAAAAAGCCATATTCCAAAGAGTTGGAGCACTTTAAATTCTTTCTGAACAAACCTTTGGACGGTGTAGAGTTTGATTATTGCTGTCATCCTAAAGTTGGTGATCAGATCGTTGCATTTTATAAGGACAGTAAGGCTATTATACATCATAAATTATGTAAAAAAGCCTATGAGAAGATCTTGGCAGAAGAGCCGATGCTTTATGTGAGTTGGAGTTCTACGAAATTATCAAGATATCGCTTGATCATCTCTCTGCAAAACCAGAGAGGTGTACTTGCCGACCTCTTAACAAAACTCTCGATGCTTGACTTGAATGTTGTGAGCATAGAACTTGGTATTCAAAATTCAGAGACTGCAGAGTATTGTCAGATAGAAGTAGAGAGTGGTGAAGCTAAAAAGAGTGTTCTTTCTGAAAAGATCTCACAAAAGTTTAAACTGATAGAGATCATCTCTTTGGATGATGCATATAATAAATAGTAGAGGATAAGAGTAATGGTAATAAAAGCACTAGAAGAGATAAGTAGAGGTACAGCTGAAATTATAGATATGGAACGGGTAGAGAAACTGGTTTCCAAATATTATGAAGAGGGTACAACTTATACAGTAAAAGCAGGGTTTGACCCTACTGGTGCAGACCTTCATCTTGGGCATACTGTACTTCTTCAGAAGCTTAAAGCTTTTCAAAATCATGGAGGACGTGTGCAACTTCTTATCGGTGATTTTACAGCAACGATTGGTGATCCTACCGGAAAGAGTGAGACGAGAAAAATCCTTGACAGAGTGACTATTTTAGAGAATGCACAAACGTATCAGGATCAGGTCTTCAATATACTTGATGAGTCTAAGACAGAAGTAGTATTTAACTCTACATGGCTTGAAGCATTGGGTGCTGCGGGTATGGTCTCTTTAACAACAACTTTTAGTGTAGCACGTATGCTTGAACGTGATGATTTTGAAAAACGCTATAAAAGCGGACACAGTATTTCTATTTCTGAATTCATTTATCCACTGCTTCAAGGATATGATTCTGTAGAACTTGAAAGTGACATTGAGATCGGTGGAACAGACCAGAAATTTAATTTGCTCATGGGAAGACATCTGCAACGTGCCTATGAAATAGGTAAAGAACAGGCTGTATTGATGATGCCTATTTTAGAAGGACTTGACGGAGTTCAGAAGATGAGTAAATCTCTGAACAATTACATTGGTATTACTGAAGAACCCAAAGATATCTATGCAAAAACACTTTCAGTTTCTGATGAGTTGATGTGGCGTTACTATGAGTTGTTGAGTGAAAGATCACTTGAAGAGATTGCTACGATAAAAGCGGATGTGCAAAACGGTACACTTCATCCTAAAGTAGCCAAAGAAAACCTGGCGCTTGAGCTGGTTACAAGATTCTATAATGAAGAGTTGGCTACACTAGCTAAATCAGAGTTTGATAATGTATTTAAATCAAACCAGCTTCCTTCCGATATGAATGAGATAGAAGCAGAAGAGGGAATTTGGATATGTAAAGCTTTAGTTGATGCGGGCATAGAGCCTTCAACATCTCAAGCCAGAAGAGATATTAAACAGAATGCTGTGAGTGTTGATCAGAAAAAAATATCTGATGAAAAACTGAATCTTACTACAGGAGAGTATATCCTGCAAGTGGGAAAAAGAAAATTTGCAAAAGTGAAGGTTGGGTAATGGAATTTAAATCTTTTAAAATTGGAAAACATACTATTGAAAAACCGATCATTCAAGGCGGTATGGGTGTTGGTATCTCTTGGGATCAGCTAGCGGGTAATGTGAGTTTAGAGGGTGGACTTGGTGTTATCAGTTCCGTAGGAACAGGTGTGTATCAAAATCGTGAATATGCCGTTAAACTTCTCAAAGACATGAGACCTTCTGAAGCGAATAACTTTTACTCGGCTAAGGCTTTGCATGTTATTTTTGAGAATGCCAGAAAGATATGTGGTGACAGACCACTTGCCTGTAATGTTCTTTATGCTTCAGTTGATTATGACCGTATTGTCAGAGATGCATGTGAAGCAGGAGCAGATATGATCATTACCGGTGCAGGTTTGCCACTAACCATGCCGGAGGCAACCAAGGATTATCCTGATGTTGCACTCATCCCCATTGTCTCAACAGCAAAAGCTTTACGTATTCTTTGTCGCCGTTGGAAAAAAACACATAATCGATTACCTGATGCAGTGATCGTTGAGGGACCATTGAGTGGAGGACACCAAGGCTTTAAATATGAGGATTGTTTTCTCCCTGAAAATCAACTTGAAGTGATCTTGCCTCCTGTGGTAGAAGAAGCAAAGAACTGGGGGTCTATACCTGTCATAGCAGCAGGTGGTGTTTGGGATCATGATGATATTGTTAAAATG
>JAGGRU010000273.1 GCA_021159425.1 Sulfurovum sp. | reverse complement strand
AGACTTATTCGTAAACGTGAAACCTATGAAGATCAGGTACGTCTGGAACGAGAGTATTTGTAATGTAGGGTGCATTTAAATGCACCATTATGTATGTCCAAGGTGCAATAAATTGCACCCTACACAATAAAGGGTAAAGAAATGACATTAGATGATTTAAGAGTAAAAATAGACAGCATTGATGATACACTTTTAAAACTCTATAATGAGCGTATGGAACTTGTGCATCAGGTAGGTGAAGTGAAAAATACTACAGGTGCACCTATTTATCGTCCTGAACGTGAGCAGGCTATTTTAAATCGTTTGAAAAGTCAAAACGACGGTAAGTTGACGGACTCTGCAATTGATGCACTGTTTTTAGAAATGTTCGCGGTAGCCAGAAACCTTGAGCTTCCTGAAGGTGTGGCTTATCTTGGACCGGAAGCAAGCTTTACCCATCAGGCAGCAGAGAGTAAGTTCGGTGCAATGTCTGCGTATTTGCCGATGGCATCTATTCAGGGGATTTTCCGTGAAGTGGACAAAGGTACAGTCAAGTTTGGTGTCATTCCCATAGAAAATTCTTCAAATGGCATCGTAAGTGATACGATCAACTGTCTTGATCAGTATAATTTAAAAATTATCGCAGAAGTGATGATAGATGTACATTTTGCTTTTGCAACCTTGAGTGAAGACTATAAAAAGATCACAAAGGTCTATTCCAAAGATATTGCTTTTGGTCAATGTCGTAATTTTTTGCAGGATCTGGGTATGGATGATGCAGAACTTGTTCCTGTAGAATCTACAGCAAAAGCAGCAAAACTTGCAGCCAAAGATGCATCTGCAGCTGCACTTTGTCCTTCTATTGCTGCGAAACTCTATAATCTGCCTATCCGTTTTAATAATGTAGAAGACAATACAAGCAATAAAACACGTTTTTTCGTGATCTCCAATTTTGAGAATGCACCTTCCGGAGAGGATAAAACGTCACTGCTTGTAAGATTGCCGGATAAACCGGGGTCTTTAGTAGAATTCCTTAATGATTTTGAAGATGCACATATTAATCTTACGAAGATAAAATCACATATTGTTGAGGGGCAATCCATTTTTTTCATAGAGTTTAACGGGCATCAAAATGATGAAAAAATTCAGCAGATATTGACAGTGCATCAAGAATCTATCAAGGTGCTTGGTTCTTATGTGAAAGAGACAGATGATGTATAAATTAAATGTAGGGTGCGTTTACTAACGCACCAATAAGTGAGAATAAAAATGAAATTTAATAAAGTATTGGAAAACATTAAAACCTATGAAGCTGGGAAGCCTATAGAGCTTGTTGTGCGTGAGTTTGGAATTGATGCCAAAGATGTGGTAAAACTTGCATCCAATGAAAACCCCATAGGTACAAATCCTGCTGTCTCAAAGGCAATTAGATCTAATGCTGATATAGCACATCTTTATCCTGATGACAGTATGCTTGAACTTAAAGCATCATTGAGTGCTATGTTTAATGTGGAAAATGAAAATGTTATTATAGGAGCAGGATCTGATCAGGTACTTGAATTTATTTCCCGTGCATTGTTAGATGAAGACTCTTCTGTGCTTATGTCCGCAGTTACTTTTGCAATGTATGAAATATATGCTAAGCAGATGGGTGCCAAAATAATTAGAACAGCCAGTTATGAACATAAATATGATGAATTTATGGAAGCCTATACTATGCATAAACCTAAAATTATTTATATTTGTACACCAAATAATCCTACAGGTGATGCGACAAGTAAAGAAGATGTCTTAAAAATAATTGAAGCAGTAAATAAAGATACATTAGTTGTTGTAGATGGCGCCTATATGGAATATGCATCTGCCAAAGATACAAAATATGCAATTGTACCAAATGATCTTTTGTGTTATGAAAACGTTATTTATTTGGGTACATTTTCTAAAGCACATGGTCTAGGTGGTATGCGTGTAGGATATGGTATCGCACAGGAAGGGCTTATACAAGAGTTATATAAAATGAGGCCGCCTTTTAATATAACAACTTTATCACTTTTAGTTGCGATTGAAGCATGTAAAAATAACGCATTTGTTGAAGAGTCTATAACCTTGCATCAAGAGCAGATAAAACGTTATGAAGCATTTGCACAAGAGAACGGATTTGAATATATAGAGAGTTATACAAATTTTATTACCTATCTGTTTGATGAGAATATGAATTCTACAAAAATTTCAGATGACTTGCTTAAAAGGGGTGTGATCATACGGAATCTTGCTTCTTACGGTATGAATGCAATAAGGATCACGATAGGTACAGAAAAACAAAACGATATCTTCTTTAGAAACTTTTTAGAGGTTATAGTTTGAAAAAAGTAGAAGTTGTAAAAGCAAAAGAAGTAGAAGTTAAACCTTTTATAGTTAGTGATTTTACACAGATTAAAGAGAAGACAGACCGTAGTGAAAAAGTAAGTAAAAAAGAGTTAAAGAGACTGGCAAAGGAAATTGGATTGGATCACAATGATGAGCAGATACAATTTACCAAAAAGCTTATAGAGAACTATTTGGCAAAGAGGTAAAAGCAGAAGATGAATATAAAAACATACTCCATAGAAGAACTTAACACTTTAGCTAAAAATATTAGAGAAAAGATATTACAAACAGTAAGTAAGAATGGTGGACATTTAAGTTCTACCATGGGTGCAACAGATCTTATAGTGGCGATGCATAAAGTGTTTGATGTTGAAAAAGACCCGTTTATTTTTGATGTAAGCCATCAAGCATATGCACATAAACTTCTTACAGGAAGATGGGATGATTTTGATACTTTACGTCAATTTAACGGTGTATGCGGATATACAAAACCAAGTGAATCAAAATATGATTATTATGTAGCAGGGCACAGCTCTACCTCCATCTCTTTGGCAGTTGGAGCAGCCAAAGCCATTGCGTTGAAGGGTGAAGAGAGAGTGCCTGTAGCATTTATCGGTGATGGATCCATGTCTGCGGGGATGGTATATGAAGCGATGAATGAATTGGGTGACAGAAAATATCCGGTTGTTATTATTTTAAATGATAATGAAATGAGTATTGCTGCACCTATAGGTGCCATTTCTAAACTTCTTTCTCAAACAATGGCAGGTTCCTTTTATCAGAAGTTCAAAGGCAGAGTGGAAAAAGTACTTGAACATTTCCCTGAGAGTGCAAGCTATATGGCAAAAAGATTTGAAGAGTCCTTTAAACTTATTACTCCGGGTATCTTGTTTGAAGAGATGGGTATAGAGTACATTGGTCCTGTTGACGGACACGATATTGAAGCACTGATAGAAACGATGGAAGTTGCTAAAGCTCTGGGAAAACCGGTGATCATTCATGCCCAAACCACCAAAGGTAAAGGGTATGAAATTGCTGAAGGAACAAAAGAACATTGGCACGGCGTGAGTGCTTTTGATCTTAAAACAGGTGAAGCACCTAAAAAGAATGGTGCTAAAGCGGCAACAGCTATTTTTTCTGAAACTCTGGTGGCATTGGCAGATGAAGATGAAAAAGTGGTAGGTGTGACTGCAGCGATGCCGTCCGGGACAGGAATGTCTGCAGTCATGGAAAAATACCCTGAACGTTTCTGGGATGTAGCCATTGCAGAGCAGCATGCAGTGACCTCTATGGGACCGCTTGCAAAAGAGGGATTTAAACCTTTTTGTACCATTTATTCAACATTCCTGCAACGTGGATATGATCAGGTAATACATGATATTGCACTTATGGATTTGCCTGTAGTATTTGCACTGGACAGAGCGGGAATAGTAGGTGAAGACGGAGAGACCCATCAAGGGGTTTTTGACATTTCATTCTTACGTGCCATTCCAAACATGACACTCTTTGCACCTTACAATGAAACAACGATGAAATCTGCCATGAAATTTGCCAAAGAGTATGATCACCCTTGTGCTTTTAGATACCCAAGAGGTGCTTTTTGGGCAGAAGATCGTGAGAGTCCTGCTTTTGAATTGGGTAGATCGGTATTGTTACAAGAAGGTGAAGATATCCTATTCATCGGATATGGAAACGGTGTCGGACGTGCAGAACAGACAGCAGCTTTAATAGATGAGGAGATCGCTATTTTGGACCTTCGTTTTGTCAAACCCTTAGATGCAGAGATGCTGGTCACATTGAGTGCTCAATATAAAAGATGGTATGTCTTTTCAGAC
>JAGGRU010000142.1 GCA_021159425.1 Sulfurovum sp. | reverse complement strand
TGTTTATATTTTGATATATTTTATCTTTTTTGTGGTTAAAGGAGAGTTAAAACCTTAGGTTCTGTATTCAGCATTTATTTTTACATATTCATAACTCAGATCACAGCCATAAGATGTATATGCTGCCTCTCCCAGACCAATATCACAGGTCACTTTGAAACTATCCTGCTTCATGATCTTATATGCTTTATCTTCACGTTCTTTGTCCAGTTCTCTAAATTCATTTGAATAGATGAGCAGGTCATCATAATGAATGACAAGCTTAGAGTCATCACAGGAAATGCCGCTTGCCCCTATAGTTGAAGCAATACGTCCCCAATTGGGGTCTTCACCAAAGAGTGCAGTTTTTACAAGAAGTGAATTGCTTAATGCTCTGCTTGCTTTTTTTGCTTCCTCTTCACTCAAAGCTCCTTTGACTTCAAAGGCAACCAGTTTATTTGCACCTTCTCCATCTTTAAGTATCATCATTGCAAGTTCAAACATGATCTTGGAAAGTGCTTCTTTGAAGGCATCTTTATCATAGTGTTTACTTTGTTTATTGGCTAAAAGCATCACTGTGTCATTGGTTGAAGTGTCCCCATCGACAGAAATACGGTTAAATGAATGCTCTGTAGACTCTTTAAGCAGTGCATCCATATCATTTTTAGGAATGTCTGCATCGGTGATAATAAAGCAAAGCATTGTTGCCATAGCAGGGTTGATCATGCCTGCACCTTTACAAATGGCTGCGATATTGAAGCTTTTACCACTGTCCAGTACCACTTTATAAGCTAGCTCTTTTTTAAAGCTGTCAGTGGTCATAATGGCTCTGGCAGTTTTATGTGAATGTGAAGCAGTAAAATCAAAAGTATCAAATGCTGAAGTGATCTTGTCAATCGCCAAACGGTATCCTATGACTCCCGTAGAAGACATAACGGGATTTAAGACCTCTATTTTTGAAGAGAGTGCTGACAGTATGCTGTCAATATCTTCAATACCCTTTTCACCGGTCATAGCATTTGCATTTTTGGCATTGATCAGAACAAAATCGGTTTTAAAATCTTTGGGGTATTTTTGAAAATGTTTAAGGGGTGCAGCCTGAAACGTATTAGAGGTAAAAACAGCAGAAATATCACAAGGCACTTCAGATCTGATAAAAGCAACATCTCCGTCAAGATCTGTTATGCCGGAATTTGCAGGGTTTGTTCTCATTCCTACATTCCTTGCATCACAAAAGAAACCCTGGACATTTTCAAGTCCTTTTTCCAAAGAAATAATGTTATACATACTTTAACTCATTCGGTTTCTCTTTTTTACGAATGATCTTTTTTGCTTTTCGTATTCCCTCTGCTGTACCAATAAGAAGAAGTTTGGACTCCGGCATGATGATCGTGTCACCTTTAGGCATAGGGATGAATTTATCATCTTTTTGACGTATACCGATGATCGTTACATTGGCAATATCTCTAAATCTTGCAGTTTTGATCTTTTTAAGGGTAAGCCATGAAGTTTTGGAAACTTTTGCCTCTTCCATATCGAGCGGTGTATCTTTTTTATAAAGAAATTCTTGCAGAAGATTTTCCATATCCGGTCTTGCTGCCATAGCATTGATCCGTTCTGCCATGAGTTTTGTCGGTGTCACCACTTTATCTGCACCAAGTTTGAGAAGCTTTTGGTCATCTTCATTACTTTTTGCATTTGTGATGATGAGAAACTTTCTTGAGCGTGCTATCTCTTTTTCATAAAGTCGTGCTGAGGCGATAGTCGCAATATTATCTGCAACATTGTCCGCCAGGGTAATGACACCTTTTGCAGATGAAAGATGTGACTTGAGTATGCCCTCTTCTGTGTGTGGTTCAGAAGTCACAAAATAGGGGTAATGATATTTTTTAGCGATCTCTTCAAGATCTTCTCTTGGATCAACAACAACAAAAGGTATATGGTTCGCCCGAAGCTGTTTGGTAACTTGAATCGTAAATTCATTGTGGTAACAAACAACAAAATGTTGTTTAAGTCTAGCAATCTCATAAAGCATTTTACGCTCCTTGGCAGTTTTTTGAAATTCACCTTTTTTAACGACTTCTGCAATAATACCAATAGCAATAGAGAAGACAATAAAACCAAAGATGATAAGGGTGATAGTAAAGATCCGACCCATGTCAGAGATAGGTTTGATCTCACCAAATCCTACAGTAGTAAAGGTGATTCCTGTTTGATAAATAGCATCCATAAGTGGAAAATTATCAATAAGCATATAACCCATTGTGCCGATAAGCATAGTGAGAACAGTAAGAACAAGGGGGAGTCTAAAAAGGGCTAAATGACCGTAATATTCATCATTTAGTGTAATATGTGGTTTTGGGGTGCTTCTCCATCCGAGAAACTTCTTGATTTTTTGAGAAAGACTCAAAAGAGTTATATCCCTGAAAGAGGGATATTAGCTAGCTACAGCAGCAGCTTGAGCAGCTTTTTTCTTCATTGTTCTAAGTGTAGAAGCAGCAACTTTTACTCTTTTTGTTGTTCCGTCTTCAAGTGTGATCTTTACAGATCTCAAGTTTGGAAGTTGTCTTCTTTTTGTTTTATTGTTTGCGTGAGAAACGTTGTTCCCTGTTAATGGCCCTTTGCCAGTGATTTCACATTTTCTTGACATGATAATACCTTCTGTTAATGTAGACTTTATACGTATAGGCATAAAATCTCTAATATTTTGTGCGATTATAGGCAAATAGAGCATAAATTTTGCTTAAGATATAAATGTTTTTGGTCGGTGAACCGACCCTACGATAACAATACACAACGTAGGGTCGGTTTACCGACCGTTTATACACCCTGTGATATAATAATCAAAAATTATTTAACTAGGAATTTTATGCAAGTAGCACCAAGTATACTCTCTGCAGATTTTGGGCATTTGGCTCGTGATGTTGAAGCCATTTGTGAAGGTGGTTGTGACCTGGTTCATGTAGATGTGATGGATGGACATTTTGTACCAAACCTGACTATAGGACCGGTAGTTGTTTCAGCCGTAGCAAAAGCAGCAACAAAACCTCTGGATATTCATCTTATGGTTGAAAACAACTCATTTTTTGTGGATCTTTTTGCACCTTTGAAACCAAGGTATATCTCTTTTCATATTGAAGAAGAGAAGCATCCTCACAGACTGATACAGAAAATTCGTTCTTTAGGCATAAAACCGGCAATTACTTTGAATCCTCACACCCCACCTGAAGCCATAGAGTTTTTATTGGAAGATGTAGATATGGTTCTGCTTATGTCTGTAAATCCCGGTTTTGGAGGTCAAAAGTTTATCCCTTCGGTCATTGCAAAGGCAAAACGTCTTAAAGCTATGATAGAAAAAATAAATCCTGACTGTTTAATAGAAATCGATGGTGGTGTGAATGATGAGAATGTCAAAGAGCTGGAAGCAGCAGGAGTTGATATAGTTGTGGCAGGGTCGTTTGTTTATAAACACCCGGAAGGAATAGCCAAAGCGATTTCTGCTTTAAAATAGGTATTGGATTGTGTGGTGGTCGGTAAACCGACCCTACGTATTAATCCGTAGGGTCGGTTCACCGACCAATATATTGAAATAAAACAAGGTAAAAAATGCGAGTCAAAATCTGCGGTATCACAAACTTAAGAGATGCCCTGCATGCCATAGAATGTGGAGCAGATGCTTTGGGGTTTGTTTTTTATAGCAAATCTCCACGCTATATCACTCCGGCAGCGGCGAAACACATAATAGCCCAGCTTCCTCCTTTCGTTGAGAGAGTAGGGCTTTTTGTCAATGAGGGAGTAGAAACCATTGATACCGTTTGCAAATACTCCGATATTTCATTGGCACAGATACATTTTGAGGTTGATGAAGCGTCTCTTGATGCGATAGCTTTGAAAACATTGCCTGTTGTTCGAGCCAAATCTCCGGAAGATGTGCATATATTCTCAGACAGGTACCGTCTGGTAGATGCTTTTTGTGAAGCGTATGGTGGAAGCGGAAAACGTTTGAATCTTGAGTGGTTCGATGGTGTTGACTGTTCCAAGATCATTCTTGCCGGTGGACTCACTCCGGAAAATGTTTCAGAAGTTAAAAAGTATGGTTTTTATGGAGTGGACATCAGTTCCGGTGTTGAATCCATAAAAGGAAAAAAAGATCCTAAGAAAGTAGAGCAATTTATAAAAAATGCAAAAAGTATTTGATGAGCTGACCACAGCGTTCCGTAAACATGATGGTGTGCTGAATGAAGAGCAGTATAAACATATTGCCACAAAGCATACGACACTTCTGGAAGACAGCGATACCATTTTTATTTTACTTCAAGCTTCCGGTTACCCCATAGA
>JAGGRU010000097.1 GCA_021159425.1 Sulfurovum sp. | reverse complement strand
AATAGGTTTAAATATAAAATTATATTTCTACATCGTAGGGTCGGTTTACCGACCACAAAAATATACACATACATCCAAGTTATTGGTCGGTGAACCGACCCTACGGGAATGTAGATATTTTAGCAATAATCGAGTAGCATCCCATCTTTAACAGCCTGCATACTCTCTTTTCCAACAAGCCTTTCAACAATAGCAAGTCCAAAACAGACTGCTGTTCCCGGACCTTGTGAAGTCATAACGTTGCCATCGGTAACGACTTTCATATCTTCTCTGTAACCGGGATGGTCTATCTCATCTTTTGCACCGGGGTAGCAGGTATAGTCATTGCCCAAAACTCCTGCTTTTTTAAGTGCATACGGTGCAGCACACATCGCACCCACTATTTTATTTGCTTTGAATTCCTGAAGCATTGTGATCACACGGGCATTTTCCGCCAATCCATAGGTACCATCCCATCCTCCGGGAAGTACCATCATGTCAAAATCTTCGGAAATGACATTTTTCAGATGGGTATCTGCTTTCACACCGATACCGTTAGTTCCTATGACCACCTTACCATGCCCCAGTGAGTCATCAATGTACGCTATGCGCACCTCAATACCTCCACGACGCATTACATCTATAAGCGCCACCGCTTCCAACTCTTCAAAACCTGCTGCCAAAGGCAGTAATACACTAGCCATTATTTCTCCTTACTTAAAATATGTGTTACGATACGATACCCATGGTTCAATGCAATTGCAATGCTACCGCCGCTGTTAAATACAATATCACCTGCTACATACATACCAGGTGTTTCAGTTTCATAATTCTCATCAAAGATCGGTTCACCAGAATCATCAAGAGATATGATACAACACTTTAAAAAATCTGAGGGGGTTGTTCCTCCAATTGCATAGATGATCCTATCGAACAGTTCAGATCCATCAGCAAAATTCACTTTTATCTGACCACTTTCAGTCTCTAAATTCTCTATATCCACACCCAGTTTCAATGTAACCGCTTCATCTTCAGAATATTGTGCGATCATATCTTGATTGGTTGGGTTCGGTCTGGTGAGTGAATCTCTACGATAATTTAAAGTGACTTCATTGGTCTCAGAAAGTTCACAGGCATATTCAACAGCAGTATCGCCGCCGCCTACCACAAGTATGTTCTCACCATTACCACATTTATCGAGGTTAAAATTGATGTGTGTTCTAAGAGAAGGAGGTATTTTGTAAGAAGGTTTATTCGGTTTGCCCATACGCCCGATACAAACAATAATGTTTTTAGCCCTGTCTACGCCACAACCGGAAGTAACAGAGAAAACATCATCAATTTTTTCAACTTTTTCAACGGCACAGCCAAAACGTGTATCTATGATTTCATCATCCAAAAGTTTGTCAAAATAATCCAAAGTGCTCTCTTTGGTGCCATCGACAAATTCAACATTCCCTTCAAGCAGAACTTCTTGCCCCTGCCAATCTTTATCGACACGTTTCTTATCTTTGTAAAATTTTCTGATCGTGTGAGAGTGGTTATCTGTTTTTTCTATCATAAGTACTTTTTCGAGACCAAGTACTTTTGCTTCAACGGCAGAACCTATGCCTCCAGGTCCACCACCTATAATAATAAGATCATACATATTTTCCATTACATTACTCCCGGTACTAAGATACTGGGAATAGTGTACCATTTTATAAACTATAAAATCTATATAAACAATAAATATAGTTTTATTTTTTTAGGGAATGATTACTTTTGCATACATACCCGGGAAAATATTTGCATCACCTTTGTCAAATGAGATACGCATTTTGATCTTATGGGTCATTGGATTTGCATCAGGAATAATGGCATGAATCGTCCCAATAGTTCTGTAATTGATAGAAGGTATCTTTACCGCAAGCTTTTGTCCTTCTTTCACTCTACCGATAATCCCTTCCGAAATAGATACATCTATTTCCAGGCTTTCTGTATCGACTAACATAATGGTCAGCATACCGGGCATGACCATATCCCCTACTTTAATATTCTTTTGAACGACAACACCATCAGAAGGTGCTTTCATTTTAAGATAATTAAAGACCGTTGCCATCTGTTTTGCTTTTATAGAAGCCTGTTCCACCATGATTTGAGCTGCATCCAACATGCCCATCACATTCTCCGCCTGTGCTTCCATATCATCATAATTCATCATAGGCATGTTGCTATTATTTTTCAATCGATCTTTTCTTTTGTTGATATTGCTTAATCTTTTACGCCAAAACTCTACCACGATCTTTGACTGCTCCAACATCAAGTCTGCCTGAGATTTCATTATGTCAAACTCTGCAGATTCCATCTCATAAAGATCATCTTCACGCTTTACTTTGTCGCCAAGTTTTACAAATACCTTTTTTATATAGCCCATATATCGACTACCGATCATCTTCTGCCCATTAGAAACAACCGTACCTGTCAAAGTAATTTCACCTGCTCCAAGTGACGTAATGAGTAAAAAAGTTACAATTAATAGTTTTTTATGATTCAGCATTTACTGCTTCTACCTTTTGAATTTGAATTTTTCTCATTATACTCTACATTACCACTTTCTTAGATTTATATGACATTTCATACATTGACTCGAGATCTTACTGTATGCCTGCAGTGCCTGTACTGCATCTCCGTCAGAAAAACGCTCTTCAATATCTTCTGCTCTTCTTTTGATCTTTTTTTGTATCTTGTTTGTCATTTTCATATTATTATTGAGCCATTTTTCATAAATATCTTTATTGTTTACTTCTGAATCAATAGGACGTATCTTAATAATAGTCTCTTTAAGGTTTTTTACTCCTGCATTTACGATATCTGCATTGTTATAAAAAAAGCCTGACTGTATGTCCTGCATAGCCTGTGCCATCTTTTGCATATCTAAGATCCTGTCACCTTGTTTATACCCTTCTGCCAGTACCAAAGAAGATGTAACCATAAGTCCAAGTAGTAATTTTCTCATTTTGTATTCCTTATGTTAATTATTAATTAGAATAACATTGTAACAGACAATCTCTAATAACTAAGTTACATTGATAATCATCATATCTTTTAATTACATTTTTTTATATTGTTTAAGTTTTAATTTAAATACTTAGTGCTAAGATGTGGTTATCTCAAACTGAACTATCCAATAGTTCGAGTTAAAATTAAAAGGATAAAATATGAGAAAAACCGTTATATCATGTGTAGCTGCTGCTGCATTACTTACTAGTGCACAGGCTGATTTTAGCTTTGGAGATATGTTCAAAGATATGAAAGAGGCTGCTATCTCTATGAGTAAAGATGCTAAAGACTCTGTTGAGTCTATGAAAGATGGTGCTGTTGAAACAAGTAAAAGTGCTGAGAGAACAGTAACAAACGTAAGTAAAGATGCTAAAGATACATCAGTAAAAGTATCTGATGACCTTAAAACTGCTCAAGTTTCTACATCTAAAGATGTAAGAGATGCTACGGTTGAACTTGCTGAAGATACAAAAGATTCTATTACGAATACAACTAAAGATCTTAAAGACTCTACAACAATAGCTTCTAAAGATTTTAAAGATTCAGCTATTTCTGTATCTAAAGACATCTCAGATACTACAAAAACTGTATCTAACGATTCAAGAGATTCTGTAAAAACTGTTTCTAACGATTCAAGAGACTCTGTAAAAACTGTTTCTAATGACACAACTGATTCTGTGAAAACTGTATCTAACGACTCAAGAGATTCTGTAAAAACTGTTTCTAACGATTCAAGAGACTCTGTAAAAACTGTTTCTAATGACACAACTGATTCTGTGAAAACTGTTTCTAACGACTCAAGAGATTCTGTAAAAACTGTTTCTAACGATTCTAGAGATTCTGTAAAAACTGTTTCTAATGACACAACTGATTCTGTAAAAACGATTTCCAATGACTCAAGAGACTCTGTAAAAACTGTTTCTAACGACACTAGAGATTCTGTAAAAGATGTTTCAGACAATGTAAATGATTCTACTAAAACAATTTCTAACGATTCAAGAGATTCTGTAAAAACTGTTTCTAATGACACAGCTGATTCTGTGAAAACTATTTCTAATGACTTGGATGAAACAACTAAAACAATTTCTAATGACTCAAGAGATTCTGTGAAAAATGTTTCTGACAATGTAAATGATTCTACTAAAACAATTTCTAACGATACTGCTGATTCTGTAAAAACTGTTTCTAATGACTTAGATGAGACAACAAGAACTGTTTCTGACAATGTAAATGATTCTACTAAAACAATTTCAGATAATGTAAATGATTCAACTAAAACTGTTTCTAAAGAGACTAG
>JAGGRU010000279.1 GCA_021159425.1 Sulfurovum sp. | reverse complement strand
CTGAAGGTCTATGCAAGGCTGAAATTTTCCTACTATATGCGTAAAAGCAATGCATTGGTGCACAGCATCAGGCACAATCCCTTTTATTTTCCCGGTTTTTACAAGGTGAATGTCCATCCGCTTGCTAAGATATTTACTGCACTTTCTCTCTCTTTCCAAGAGATAGACCCTGCACTTTCGGAGCACGAAGCAGTAGAGATGGCTTATCTTTTCAATGGTTTGACAGACGGTTATGTAGGGAGATGGTATGAGGAGCAGTATGATCTGATGGGTAAAACAGATGAAGCATGCAGGCGTTTTATTGCCATGATGAACAAAGAGAGAGAAGATGTCTAAAACAGAGTTTGAATCGACCAATATCGCAGGCAGACTCGCCAAAGGGTTCATAGATCATCCTCTGACACTGATGCTGGGGCTGTTCATTTTGGTGATGGGCTATATTACCCTGCAGATCTCTCCAAGGGAAGCCAATCCTCAAATTGTAGTTGCGGGCGGTGCGGTGATCGTACCTTATCCCGGTGTAAAGGCTGCAGAGATCAACCGTGTCATCGTTGAACCGCTTCAACGCAGACTGCGTGAAGTGGAAGGGGTAGAGAACATTTACGGGATCGCGCAGGACGATGTGGCGATACTCAATATCCAGTTCTATCTGGGAGAAGAGCGGGACAAAGCCAACTTCAGGCTTTACAACAGTGTCATGAGAAATCTCGATGCTCTTCCCAAAGGGATCATGATGCCCATTGTCAGGACTATGGATATTGACACGGATATTGCCGTAGCATCCATCGCATTCTACCCCAAAAATGACAGCGCCAGTATGACAGAACTCTATAAAATTGTCTCCAAGATACAGAACAGGATCAATAAGATCGATAATGTGGCTATTACCGATCTGATCGGTGAACGCAAGGAACAGTACAGCATCGAAGTGGATCTGCAGAAGCTTTCAGGTTACAACATCTCACTTGGCCAGGTGATCAAGGCCGTAGAGGGGATCATGGTCAGAACACCTGATGCAACATTCCACAGCGAAGATGGCAAGCTGGTGGTTTTCGGTGTGCAAAAGGCATTGCGTAACGCAGAGGACATTGCCAAAATACAGATTGCTTCCTACGGCGGTTCGGCGATCTATATCCGAGATATAGCAACGGTCAAAAGAGGTGAAGCCGTTGAAGATATGAAAACGGCAACCATTACCTATAAAGAGGCGGGTAAAGTAGAGCAGCGACCACAGACCACACTGACTGTTTCCAAGAAGAAAGGTGCTAACGTCGTAGATGTCAATCGTGATGTCTTTGCCTTGATGGAATTGCTCAGACCCCAGCTTGACAAAGAGGGGATCGGCTTTATCATCAGCAGAGATGACGGCTATACTGCCAATCATTCTGTTAATGAACTGGTGCAGCATATTATCATTTCGATCATTGTTATCGGTCTGCTGCTTGTTTTTACATTGGGGAAGAAGGAGGCGCTGATCGTAGTGTTGACTGTTCCGATGATCATCTCTTTGACGCTCTTTACAGGCTACATGCTGGGGCAAAGCATCAACAAGATTTCTCTGTTCGCACTTCTGCTGAGCCTGGGGCTCCTTGTCGATGCCGCCATCATTGTGATTGAAAATATCCACCGTCACTTCCATGACCATGATGCCAAAGATAAAAGTGTCAAAGAGATCGCCATTGCAGCGACCGATGAAGTAGGTAATCCTACCAATATCGCTACCATTGCCATCATGGTGACCTTTCTGGTGATGTTCCTTGTAGGGGGAACGGTCGGACAGTACATCCGTCCCATAGCGGTCTATGCACCGATCGCTATGTTCATGTCACTTATCGTTGCCTATATCTTTACGCCTTACCTTGTCAATAAACTGATGACAAAGGAGGATTAAAATGAGCCGTAAAACACATTTCATAGAAACTTATGTTTACGACCTTCTGGAGAATCCGCGCAAAAAGCTTCTGGTATTTCTGCTGATGTTTGCCATACTGTTCTCCTCCATCCTTTTGGTAGTAATAGGGATCGTTCAGGTAAAACTGCTTCCCAAGCCGCTTGCGGACAACTTCAGCATTTATGTCGACCTTCCGGAGGGAAAATCGGTCTATGAGACCAAAGAGGTGACGTCATGTATCCTCGATGTACTGAAAAATGAAGAGATCATCACCGATATGTCGGTTTTTTACGGTGAGAGCGGACCTGTCGATTTTTCAGGAATGATCAAGGGAAGGCTCTTTGACAAGGGGGAGAATATTGCCAATATCCTGGTCAACCTGAAAAGAGAGCATGATCGTGACGAGACCTCTATTCATGCCGTCCACAGACTTAGAACTGTTCTGAAAGAAAAGTGCCAAATGCATAAGAACAAGATCAAAATGGTGGAGTCCCCTGCGGGTCCGCCGAATGTCGCTTCTTTGGTACTGGAGGTGACAGGCGGGGAGAGTTATGAAAAAAGATCGGAACTTGCCAAAGAGCTGGATGCCCTGTTCAGGCAGCGTGAGAGGCTGGCAGATTTCGATATCTTGAGTGATGAACCCTACACAAAGTATGCCATTGTTCTGGATGAACACAAGATCGCACAGTCGGGTCTGCAGACCGATCAGGTCAAGAAAATACTCTATGTCGCTTTCAAGGGGATGGAGATCGCCTACGAGAACGATGCGGGTGCACAGAATCAGATACCGATCTACCTGACGCTGGACAGATCCAGCAAGCGTATCAAGACACCTTCCAGAGCTCAACTGGAAACGAAGCTCTCCTCTTTGATGCTTCTGAATGCCAAAGGGTTGACCGTACCGGTAAGCGAGCTCGTTACCGTCAAAGAGCAAAAAAGCAGCTCCAGGATCATCAGTAAAAACCTCTCAGAAATGATCGCCGTGGTTGCAGAGACCGATATGGAGAGCCAGATCTATGCACTGCTTGATATACGCGAGAGTATTCAAACACACCTTGCCGACCGTTACGATATCGGTAAGGACGGTCTGCTTGATCTTGCATTGAAAGAGAAGAACAGTGGTGAGACATACCTTTTGCATTGGGCAGGAGAACAGAAGGTTTCGATGGATACGGTAACCGACCTGGGGATGGCACTGGGTGTTGCGATCGTGTTGATCTTTTTCATGATGGTTGTCTACTATGAGAATTTTGCACTCGCCGGTGCAGTGGTGTTGGCCAGTTTCATTTCTGTTGCAGGGGTTATTTATGCCCATCTGATATTTGATCTTTTCACGCCAACGACATTTTACATGACAGGTACATCACTCATAGGATTCATCGCACTCATCGGGATCAATTCACGCAATTCTCTGCTGATCATCGATTTCGCCAAACAGTTGATCAGAGAGAAGCATATGGAGCCAAGAAGAGCCATTGCCATTGCTATACAGACAAGAGCAAAACCTATTTTATTGACAGTGCTTGCGATTATATTTGCCAGTATGCTCTTGGCTACAGACCCTGTATTTGGTGGGCTTGGTATTGCTTTGATCGGAGGAACGCTGGCAGCATATGTAGTTTCTTTGTTTATTGTTCCTATTATTATTTATAAACCGCTATTAAAACAATATTCAACAAAAGGAGAAATTCATGAAAGCAAGTAAACAAACTGTTTCACTGGTGCTTGGCAGCGGCGGTGCAAGAGGTTATGCGCATATAGGTGTCATAGAGGAGCTTTTAAAACATGACTACGAGATCAAATCTATTTCCGGCTCATCTATGGGAGCACTGATCGGTGCACTCTATGCTTGTGGAAAATTAAATGAATACAAGAAATGGACACTTGAACTGGATATTTTTGATGTCGCCAGTTTGGTTGACTTTTCTTTTACAGGGACTGGTATTATCCAGGGTGATAAGGTATTTCGTGTGATCGAAAAGATGATCGGTGATGTGATGATCGAGGATCTTCCCATCCCGTTTACTGCTGTTGCAACCGATCTTATCAAGCAAAAAGAGGTTTGGATCCAAAAAGGGAGGCTTGTAGATGCTATCAGGGCTTCGATCGCCATTCCTACGGTTTTTACACCAAAGAAGATAGAAGAGCGTTATCTGCTCGATGGTGGTGTGCTCAATCCTCTACCCATTGCACCTACAGTGGCGGACGATACTGACTTGACAATTGCTGTTAGCCTCAGTGCCCATATTACCAAAGATTATAAACTGCATATTCCAAAAAGAGAGCGTGAAAAAGAGAGTGGCATGCAGGAGATCTTTTCTGATATGGCACAAAAGGCAGAAGAGCTGTTTGCAAGAGAGAAAAAAAGTACATTTGATGAAATGGGTATGTTCGACATAATGGGTCGTACGATCGACATCATGCAAAATGC